>JAFAWJ010000544.1 GCA_019242065.1 Chloroflexota bacterium | reverse complement strand
TCGACGGCCAGGTTGAGTGCCTGACGGACTCTGAGATCCTTGAACGGCAGGTCCTGGCGGTCCATACGGCCATTGGCGTCCCACGCCAGACCCACGCGGCGTGACCACTGCAGGTCCTGGTTGGCGGTGACGACGGGTCGGGCGTCGTCTGGATCGAGCTCGCGCAGCCAGTCGACGGCGCCGGTGCGCAGTCCCGTGAGACGAGTTGAGATGTCGGGAACCAGCAGAATCTTGAGCGTGTCCAGGTAGGGCAACTGCTGGCTCGCGTGGAGCGGGTCCGTCTCGAAGTAATCCGGGTTGCGCGTGAACGTGATCTGGCTGCCCGACACGTAGTCGCTGATCATCCACGGACCGGAACCGATGACTTTGGTCCAGTCGCTCATGTCGCCACCGTTCTGCCAGACTTCCGGCGGATTGTGGTACATGTTGCAGCCGATCTCGAGCAGCATCAGGTCGCGCGACTGCTCCGGCGTCTTGACCACGACCGTGTATTGGTCCGTTGCCTGGATAGACGTCGGCTGCAAGCCGGACTCCTTGGGATAGGCGATGGCCTGCCAGGCAGTCGGGGTGTCGAACTGCTGCTGGATATTCCACGCAACATCCTGAGCGGTCACTTCGCGTCCGTTGGCCGGCGGCTTGTTGTGGAACTTCACGCCCTTGCGGATGTGGTAGACGATGGTCGTCGGGTCGGGCGTCTCCCAGCTCTCCGCCAGCTCGCCGCTGAGCAGGCCGACGTCACTCAAATAGCCCCAGTCCCACGAGGTCTGGCCGTTGCCCTGCGGACCTTTGGTCCAATCACCCTGGATGAGCTTGCTGCTGGTGAAGAACATGTGGTTGACGCGGATGGTCTGCGTGGTCATCGGGTCCCACGTGTCCCAGTTCGCGCCGCCCGTCCAGGCGGTGGTGATGGTTCCGCCACGCTTGGGATTGAGCGCACCAGCCGCGGTGTCCTTGCGGAACGGAACCGGACCAGCCGCGGTGTCTTCGAATGACGTCGTCGGTCCTGAAGCAGCGGCTGGCTGTGAGGTCTGCCCGGGTGCCACGGTCGGCGCGGACTGCGCGGCGGCTGGCGCGCTCGTCGCCGCGGCCGCCGGAGCGATCGTAGGCTGACTGACGGCCGCTGGGGCCGAGGTGGGCGTCGAGACCGCCGCCGGGCCGCATGCCTCCAGCAGTGTTGCCGCGGAGAGCGCACCGGCTCCGCCGACCAGCAGCGCTATGAAATGGCGTCGTCCGACACTGGCTGAATTCTTTAGCATGGCCCACCCTCCGCCTGTGCTGTTTTGTACTTTCAGACTGCGTTCGTGCGCAACCGAGGATCCAACAGGTCGCGGAGCGCATCGCCGAACATATTGATACTGAAGACTGCCAGCGCCAGGGCGACACCCGGCCACAGCGCCATCCACGGCGCCTGCAGCATATAGCGCTGCCCGGAATTACTGAGCATCGCGCCCCAACTCGGAAACGGTGGCGGCACGCCGAACCCCAGGAAACTCAGGATCGCTTCCGCCAGGATCAGACGTCCAACGGCAAGGGTGAACTCGATGATCAAGATGGGGATGATGTTGGGCAGAATATGCCGCACCAGCAGACGGTTGCCGGATGATCCCAGCGCGCGCGCAGCCTCCACGTAGGTCTGATCGCGGATACCGATCACCGCGCCGCGGATGGTACGCGAGCCATAAATGCCGCTGGAGATACCCAGCACCAGCACCAGCGCAACCAGACTGCCGCCCATGAACGACATGATGGTCAGGTACAGCAGGAGTGGGGGAAAAGCCTGGATGCCATCCACCACGCGTTGCACCACTGTGTCAAAAGTGCTGCCATAAAAGCCGCTGGTCGCACCCACCAGGAACGCCAGCAGCACGTGCAGCGCGGCGCCCAGCAATCCCACCGTCAGCGAGATCTGCGCGCCATACAGGACGCGGCTGAGCACGTCGCGACCGTTGTTGTCGGTCCCGAACCAGTGCTGGGGCGACGGCGGGCTCAGCCGCGCCGCGAGACTCATATCGTTGTAGCCGTATGGCGCGAGGACACCCGCCAGCGCGCCGACGAGAATCAGTGCCAGCAGGATCACGCCACCCACCAGTCCCAGCGGCTTGGTCTTGACCAGACGCACCAGGACGTCAAGCCATGGGGAACGCTCGCGGGTAGGTTTCCAGCCAGCCGCGGCCGGGCCCGTGCGCGATGGAGTCGGGACGACGACGACGTCACTCATCGGTACTGCACGCGCGGATCAAGCCAGGCGTAGCTCAGGTCGACCAGGAGATTGGACACCACGACGAGCGTCGCAAGAAAGAGGTTGATGCCCGAGATCACGGGATAGTCTCGATTGGACAGTGACTGGTACAGCAGCAGACCGATGCCCGGCAGATCGAAGATCTGCTCGATGACGATCGAGGCGGTCAGCACAATCGGCACACCGATGCCGATGACGGTGACGACAGGAATCAGCGCGTTCTTCAACACGTGCCGCGTGATCACGCGACGTTCGGCCAGGCCCTTGGCCCACGCGGTCCGCACATAATCCTGGCGCAGCACTTCGAGCATCATCGTGCGCGTGATGCGCATCAGCGTGCCACCCAGGAGGATGCCCATCAAGAACCCGGGCAACAAAAACTGCAGCACGTTGCCACTGGGGTTCGTCGTGAATGGAATGTAGGTCAGCTCGGGCGACCAGTGCCACCAGATGGCTGGATAGACGATGATCATCGTCGCAATCCAGAACGACGGAACCGAGACAAACAGGATTGAAACGCTGCGGCCAACGTAGTCCCCGGCCGTGTCCTGCTTGACGGCGGAATACACCCCGAGCGGAATGGACGTCGCGAGCGCGGTCACGATCGCAATGACCAGCAATTCCAGCGAGACGGGCACGCGCGCCATGATCAGGTCGGTCACGTTCTGGGCGCCCCATAGCGACTTGCCCAGGTTGCCTTCGAGCAGTCCCTGGAGCTGGCCGTTGTCCTGGGGCACGATGCCCAGCCAGCGTCCGTACTGAATGGGGATGGGCACATCCAGGCCCATGGCTTTTTCGAGTGCCTCGCGATTGAGGTTGGACATCGACGCCGCGCTGCTCATCTGCGCGATCATCGCGTCGACCACGTTGCCTGGAATAAAGCGGACGGTCAGGAACGTGACGAGCGTGACCACGATCATCGTCGGGATCAGTAACACGATGCGTCGGATGATGTACGTGGTCAAAGGAGCACGACCCCCCGGAACGTGCCCAGCTTATCACAGCCCCAGGGCGATCTTGCCCCAGGTAATCGCCTGCCAGTCCCAGCCCAGACCGTGGTGCGCGGCGGCGGCATTGGCATCCCGCCACAGGCGTTGCATGTCGGTGCTCTCGAACAGGCTGCTGCCGCCGGCCTCCTCCCACAGCAGGTTGACGGCCTTGCGCGCCGACTGGGCCGCGAACGCGTGGTCGCGACGACAGCGCGCGCGGTCGGCCCGGCTGACCTGGTTGGCGGGTGTACGGGAGAAACGGCGCGCGTTTTCCATCAGCAGCGCTCGCGCCGCGTCGACCTGCGTCAAGGCCGTGGTGTATCGGACGACCGTTGCGCCCTGGTCCATCGCCAGGCCAGCATCCGTCATGTTCAACTTCGGCCGCAGCCGCGCCTCATACGCGTGCATGAACGTGCGTGCGATGCCGATCGACGGCGCTGCGACGGGGATACCAAAGATGGTGCTGGAGCTAACGCCGTACTGCGGATTGGGGTGAATGCGCGCGCCGTCGGAGGTGCCTTCGTCAGAGTCGACCTGGCGCAGCGTGCGATACGTGGGAATGAACGCGTCGTCGACGATGATCGTCTTGCTGCCGGTGCCCTTCAGTCCGACGGTGTGCCAGTCGTCGACGATTGTGAAATCCTGACGCGGAATCAGCATCCACAGGCGTTCTGGTGGACCGTCGTCGCGCGGGACGTTGAGCGCGGCTGTCAGCCAGTTGCAGTGATCCACACCACTGGAAAAGAAGCCGCGGCCCGTCCAGCGGAATCCGCCAGGCACTCGCTCCGGCGTGCCGGTGGTATTGACAACCGACGACGCCAGCGAGTTGGGGTTGTGCCAGAACTCATCCTGGGCCGCCTCGGGCCACAGCGCCAGCAGCCACATGTGCGCGGTCCACAGCATGTACACCCAACCCGTGGAGCCACACGCCCCGGCGATCTCACCGACGGCGTCGATGACCGACTCGAGGTTCAGCTCCGAGCCGCCGTAGCGGCGCGGCGTCAGCAGTCCCAGCAGTCCGCTTGCGAGCAGCTCCCGAACCGATTCGGTTGGCAGCCGCCGCAGCTGCTCGGTCTGGGTCGCACGCGCCTGAAAGGCGGGAGCGATCGCTCTGGCGCGTTCGATCGCTTCTTCGTAGCTGCCGAGAACGGCGGGGGTAGTCCTGGTCGCCACGGCGGGTTCCTCAATCGGCTGGGCGGTCGCCACGGTCTGGGTCATCGGCTGAGTCTCTCCCTCGTCAGTTTCCGAGGCCCGAGCCTAACATGAAGGGAACACACACCGTCGATGCGTCACCTTTGGCAGGTGGGCTACGTCAACTGAGTGACAACAGGAGGATCCCATTGTGAAGATCAAACTGACGCATATTTACGTCGACGACCAGGACAAAGCGCTGCGCTTCTATACCGACGTGCTGGGCTTCGTGAAGAAGTCTGACTTCTCCAACGGCCCGTTCCGGTGGCTGACCGTCGCCTCGGCTGAAGAGCCCGACGG
>JAFAWJ010000462.1 GCA_019242065.1 Chloroflexota bacterium | reverse complement strand
ACGCCGAGTCCAGGTCCGACGAGCTCACCTGGCGCCGGCCTGGTGGTCCCCGGCAACCTCGGCGCGAGTGGTCAACTGGTGTACATCCCCAACGTGGCCGCCCCGTGGCCCGCTACCTGGCATCCGGTCCTCCGACAGGCGCCCAGTGGACGAATGGGCAACCTCTGGGCCGCGACCGCCGGCGGCGCGATCGTCAGCCACGACGGCGTTCGCTGGACTCAGCAGTCCGGCAGCGCGACGTCCGTGGCAGCCGGCGTCGACGGCAGCGTCTTCGCGGTCAATGCCAGCGCCACCACGCTGCAGCACTGGAACGGCAGCGGTTGGGACAACGCCGCCCAGGCGAGCAGCGGACTGACCCAGGTGGCGGTTGGTGACGCCGCCCACGTCTGGGTGCGCGATGCGAGCAACACCGTTCATCAACTCCAACACACGCAACTCCAGGCGACTCCACTCCTGGGCGCGTCGGCCCACGTGGCGGCGAATTACGACGGTACCGTCTGGAGCTGCAACGGAACTGACGCGCACGCGCTGCGTTTTGTCTCCGAAGGGAGCGCACCTCCGACTCCGGTCAGCGCCCAGGCAAGCGTCCACAAAGTCGCGAGCACCGGATTCGGAACGGCACATTGCCTGACCTCTCAGAACGGCACGACGCAGTTGTACCGGTACCAATCCCCGTATGTCTTCAAGACATCGCAAAGCTACATCGCTTCAGACCTGGCGGCCCAGCAAGGCGTCGTGCAGGGTCTGGGCAATCTGTATCTCAGCGTGCGTGTCGGGGGTGACACGCAGGGTGGCGCCGAAGCGGTGTACACGCTGGTCGCGGTGGACGCGCACACGGGCCAGGAGGTGTCGCGTTCCGTGCCGTCGCCGAATGGGACCGCCTACACCGGCGTGGTGTTCGACCCGATCCACGAAGTGGTGATCGTCGGTCAGCGGAACCTGGGACAGATTTCGACCCCGAGCCAGATGCTCGGCCTCGATGCGCGCGATCTGACCCGCGTCCGCTGGTCGTTCATGCCGCCGAACGGGATGAATGTCGGAGTACGACCGGTGCTCTCCGGCACGACGTTGTGTTTCACCGACAATGTCAACACGCTGGCCGTGTACGACATTGGCAGCGCGCCGGACGCCAGGCCCACCTTGCTGTGGACTAATTCACTGTCGATCGTCTCCCAGGACGAGCACCAGTTTCCACCGCCGGTGGTGGCCAACGGACAGATCTACGCCGCGTGGTGGGTTTACGCCAAGAGCTTCGGTTACCAGCAGGTGTGGCTGGTGACGGCAAGCGTCGCTGACGGCAGCGGCTTTGGCCGGACCGCCGTCAGCAACTCAGTGACCTATCCATCCAGTGATACGGCTTTCAAGTATTTCGGCTTCTTTCAGCCGCTGCTCGTCACCAGTCAATCGGGCGGCCAGTCGCACACCTATGTCTACATCAATGGTGGTGCCGCACTCTGGCAAGTGGACGCGGCCGCGCCGAGCACGGGCGTCAGCTACAGCGTCGGTAGCACGACGATCTCGAGCAGCTTTACCTACGCTGACGGCGTGGTGTGGTTTGGCGACGGGGCAGGCGCGCTGCACGGCGTCGACGCCCAACTGCATCCGGTCGCGCATACGCCGGTGACCCTCGGAAGTGGCGGCGCGCTGCTCACTCAGCCTCTTGTCTATCGCGACCCGCACGGGACATCAGCAGTCATCGTGAGTGAAACGAATACGCGGCAAGCCGGTAGCCTGCTGCTGTTCGATCCGAGCTCCGGCAATGTCGTCGGCGTGCCGACCGCGCAAACGGCGCTGTCGGTCCTCT
The DNA here is from genome assembly GCA_019242065.1 of Chloroflexota bacterium. Next base: position 1,307 of record JAFAWJ010000462.1, on the reverse strand, counting down.
CTTCCGCGGTGACCAACGGTGTGGTCTATGCTGCCGGCTACGCGGCGGTTGGTACAGCCTTCACGCCAACCCAGATGTTCGGTATCCGCGTGGATGCGGCTGTTCAAGACCTCCGCGCCTTCGTAAGCGATTCTCAGTTGCTGCAGGACTTCGACGGTGAGTCTACGCCCAAGGGCGTGGCGCGCTATCAAACGTGCTTGACCCTGGTAGACAGCCACAAAGCACCGCTTCCGCGCGAAGCGGTCAAGGTATGGGCCGACACCCAGACGACTTTACGCATCGGAACCCAGACTTTTAGTGTCGGACCGGGCGACAGCCAGTACGCCGCTGTGCAGACCGCCAGCGACGGGACACTGACGATCGTCAGCGGCGGTGTGGCGGGCGACGGCAGCGATAAACCCGACATGAGCGCGGCTCCTGTCCGTCTGTGGGCCGCCTTCATGGATCCGTATGAACGCATCATGATTGGGCCCGACCGAGAGTTCCACAATCGGCTGGCAACCGCGCATGCGACGCCAGCCGGGCAGAGCGGCGCCGACGATCCAACGCGCGTCAACCTGCAGACCACCCAGAAATATGGTGCGCTCCAGCAAGGCGGCACCAACAGCGGTGACAGCCTGTTCACGGACGAACAGAAACAGCAGAATCAGCCTCAGCAGGTCGCCAACGCCATCCAGACCTTGACGAAATCGGTCGCGACCTCCAGCAATTCCGGCAGCGCTCAGACGGCCAGTTGGAGTTTGCAAGCCGCAAGTGGCCCAGACACATACCTCGCCTACGCCGACCAGCCGGGTAGCGAGTATTCGGCGGTCAACACGCCAGCGACGCGGACGGTGACGGTCGTTCAACCGGTGGGGCTCAGCTATTCGCGCGCCAACGGCTCCGAGCCGCCCAGCTTCTCCACCCGCACACCGGCCGACGCGACCATCGCGATCGACGCGCTCGACGGCCAGGACTGGCGGTCGAGCCAGTACGCCACGCCGAATGTGCTGGCCGCCGCGCAGTCGGGCACCCTCCACCTCGGCAGCTGGTGGGGGGATTTCTGGGGGTGGGTCAAGAACGCGGCCGCGACGATCACGGATGTGGTGGTTGCCGCGGCCGAGGACGTCTACGTCGGCGTTCGATTCATCGTCGACGGAGTTGCGCACGTCTTTCGTTCCATCATCGCCGGCGTCGAAGAAGCTGTTGCAGCGATCGGCACCTTTTTCGTCGAGCTGGGGCACTTGATCGAAGAGGTCATCGAAGCCTTGAGCGTGCTGTTCCACTTCGAGGAGATCATCAAGACCCAGCAGATCCTGTTGAAGGAG
>JAFAWJ010000447.1 GCA_019242065.1 Chloroflexota bacterium | reverse complement strand
CGAGCGCCAGGATGGCGTACCCCTCAACCAGCAATACGAAGAACGTCTGCAACTCATCGTGCAGGCGGAAGCGTGTGGATTCGCGGGCTATCACGTGGCCGAGCACCACTTGACGCCCCTGGATATGGCGCCGTCGCCAACGGTGTTTCTGGCGGCCGTAGCCCAGCGAACATCGCGGATTCGGCTCGGATCGATGGTGTTCTGCCTGCCGCTGTATCACCCGGTGCGGCTGATCCAGGAAATCTGTATGTTGGACCAGCTTTCGAATGGCCGCTTCGAGCCCGGTGTCGGGCGCGGTGTGCGCGATATCGAGCATGAGTGGTTCAGCCTGGACCCGGCCGAGGCGCGGGCGCGCTACTCCGAGACCCTGGAGGTGGTGCGCGGCGGCCTCGCCCACGCCAGGCTTGATCACCACGGACGCTTGTTCGAGTTCGACGACGTGCCGCTCAACTGCGAGCCCTTCCAGAAACCGATGCCACCCTTCTGGTACGCCGGCAACATCCAGTCAGCCGCGGAACAGGGGATGAATGCCCTCGGCCGGGCGTCCTCTCGCGAGGTCTTCGACGCATACTGGCAACGCTGGGAGCGGGGTCGGGCCGAGGGTAACCCGCTGTATCAACGCGAGCCGAGAGTTGGCTCGACACGCCACCTGCTGGTGGCGGAGACCGACGAGGAAGCGTATGCGATTGCCGCCCGCGCCTGGAAGGTATATGCCGCGCACTTCAACGCGACCTCCACCCGCATCGATGGGCACGCGCTCGAGCGCAGCGCGACGATTGGCTCCGGCGGCAGCCAGGACGTCGCGGAGCGCATCGCCGCGGGTGTGCTGCTGGCCGGCTCACCGGCGAGCATCCGCGATAAGCTCGGCAGCTATCTTGATCGCGTTGGCCCTGGTCACAATTACCTCGTTGCCGCTTTTCAATGGGGCGATCTGACGCACGCCGAAGCCTCGCGCTCCTTGCAGTTGTACGCGGCTGAGGTGATGCCGGCCCTGGCCGAGCGCCGCGTTCCAGTGCGGGCCTGAGGCCATGGTCGGCGCGCTCGAGCACCTGCGAGTCATCGACTTCAGTCACTACCTTGCTGGACCACTCGCGGCGATGGTGCTCGCCGACGCGGGCGCGGAGGTGATTCGTGTCGATCCACCCGAGGGACCTCGCTGGCAGCATCCAGCGAATGCGATTGTCCAGCGTGGCAAGCGCAGCATCGTGCTCGATCTGCGGCAACCCGATCAGCGTCGCATTGCTCGACAGCTCATCGCCACGGCGGATGTGGTGATCGAGAACTTTCGACCCGGCGTCATGGACTCATTCGGGCTCGGTTCGCGTACGCTGCTGGAGCAGCATCCACATCTGGTGTACTGCTCCATGCCCGGATTCGCCGCGGATGATCCGCGAGCCGGCCTCGCCGCCTACGAAGGCGTCGTGGCCGCCGCCGCGGGCATCTACTGGCCGAGTACGTGGGACGCGTCACCCGATCCCGCACCGCTGTTCAACCCGCTGCCATTAGCATCGACTTTCGCCGCGCTGCGAGCCCTCGAAGCGATCGTCGCCGCGCTTATCGTCCGCGAGCGGACTGGTTCTGGCCAGCGCATCGAGGCACCGCTGTGGGATGCAACCTTCGAGCTGAAGTTCGACCCGCACCGCCCCGGTTCGCCCGGCCGCCGTCGTCATCCGCCGCGGCACCAGTTCGACTTCGTCCTGGACACGCACTTCGCGTGCGCCGACGGCCGCTTCGTCAATCTCTCCTGGTTGGAGGGCCGCCAACTGCGGGGCTTTGCCGAACTGGTGGGTCTGTCCGAAGAGCTGGACAACGCCGGCCTGCTCGACGAAGGCCACTTGTGGAGTCCCGGACCAGCTACCGAGGAGCTGCGTCGCCGCCTGGCAGCAGTGTTCAAGACGCGCACCGCCGCGGAGTGGACGCGCCTAGCCAACCCGATCGCCGATCTCTCAGAGTGCCAGACGAGCCTCGAGTGGCTCGACATCAATGACGACCAGGCTCGCTCAACTGAATCGGTGATTACGCTGCGTGACCCGGTATTGGGAGAGACGCATCAGGCCGGCTACGCCTTCCAGATGAGCCGAACGCCGCTGCGGGCACGCGCTCCGCGCGGATCGCTAGATGTGGACCGCGCCGCGATCCTGGCCAGCCTCGATCGAGCGCCAGCGTCGACAACGCAACCGGCTGGCGAACAGGTTACGGCCGCGCTTCAGGGGTTTCGCGTCGTCGACCTCACGCAAATCCTCGCGGGACCAACCTGCGGTCGAATCCTGGCCGAATTTGGCGCGG
>JAFAWJ010000410.1 GCA_019242065.1 Chloroflexota bacterium | reverse complement strand
CGAAAAACCAAGGACGAAGCCCCTGGCAAGTAGTGACGGATGCATGGAGATCCTCGCAGCAGCACACAAAAAAGCCCCGGAACGGCGAAAGTGGTCCGTTCCGGGGCTAAGTGGTTGAGTTGATCGATCAGGTGGTCAGGTGACGATCATCATCAGCCCCGGGCGGGGCTGCTGCTGGGGACGCACGGTCCACATGGGACGCGGGTTCACGCTCGGGAGTATAGCCAGCCGTGGGATCGGCGTAGCCCGGGCGGGCAATCCCCTGTAACGTTTTGGCGCGCAGCGGCGTGGTGCTGATTGGATACAGAATCCAGTGTCAGCCGCGGTTATCGCACACACGCTCAGCGCCCCCTGGTCGTTGCCGGTGAACGCCCGAGCTTACGAATCAGATCACCAGACGGCCCTGTCCGTCGAGGGACAGTCCGTCGTTGCCGCGCGTCGCAACGAGCCGGGCGCGTTCGAGGCCCTGGTGCGCCGCCATCAGGGACCCCTCTACAACTTCTGTTTGCGCATGCTCGGCGAGTCCGAAGACGCCGCCGACGTCGCGCAAGAAACCTTCGTGCAGCTTTACAGCCATCTCGGACGCCTCGACGAACGCGAATCCATCGCGCCCTGGTTGTTCCGCGTGGCGCGCAATCGCTGCATCGACGTGATTCGTCGTCGGCGCACCGTCCCACTCACCGTGGTGGACGACGCGGACGACAACCTGAACTCCTTCGAGCCAGCCGACGACGAGCCGTTGCCTGACGAGCTCGCCGAGCGTGCCGATCTCCAGCGACTGCTCACCAGTGCGATCGCGGCCTTGCCACCCACCTACAGTGAGGTCGTGGCGCTGCGGTACGCAGGCGACCGGTCGTTCGCCGAAATTGCCGAGATACTTGGCTGCGACGAGGGCGCAGCGCGAGTACGCTTCCATCGCGCCAAGGGACTTCTAAGGCGCCAACTGCACGCTCTGGTCGAAGCGGGCATCTGACGATTCGCTGGATAGACAGCCATGCACGAACCCTACCGACAGCCATCTCACGTTGACGATTCCTATCCAGACGACGTCGACCGTCTGTTCGCGCGGCTCGACCGGGCACCCGTTCCCGAGGACCTGACGGCCAGAGTCCTGTTCAATACCGTCGAGCGCGCCAGCGCAACGCGTGCGGTTCTGGCCTGGCCGTGGATGATCGCCGGCCTCCTGGCGCTGGGCGTGCTGACGATCGCGGGGTACGAGCTCGGCGCCAGCCTGGCTTCGAACGATGGCCTGGAGCTAGTCGGCGCCATTTTCACCGATGTCAGCTTGCTGGCCAGCGCGCCTGGCGACGTCCTCGCCGCCCTGAATGAAGTCGTGCCGTGGACGCTGCTGGTTATGGCCGGCGTGAGCGCCGCGCTGCTGATTCTGGCTGCCGGCAATCTCGTGTCGCGAGCGCCCGGCTCGCTGCGCCCGCACAACGTCGCGTAAGGAACGTCGCGTCACGTGTCAGCCTGGCTCAAGCGATTTGGACTGCACCTGGCCGCGGCCGTGGGCGCCACGGGGGTGTTCGTGGCCGCCGCGGCGGTAGGCGCCAATCAGGTGCGGCAGCGGCCGGACCTTGTTGCGCCACCGGTGGCGACCATCGTGCGCACCCGCGAGCCGAACGGCCAGCGGCGACCGACGGTCGTCGTGGCGACGCCAACGCCGTCGGCCGCGCCTGGTGCCTCGACCGGCTCGTCTTCGTCCTCGTCTTCGTCTGGACAGTCGACTCCCGCGACAACTGGCGACGCGACGCAGCCGGCGCCGGCCGCTACCCCCAGTCCGCGCAGCGCCGCCGCCGTGCGGCCGGAGCGCAGCCTGGCCGGCACCATCGCGTCCATTGGAGCCGACAGCCTGCAGGTGGTCGGCGTGGGTGGGCGCACCTGGACGGTCGAGCCCGCGCCCGGGGCGCTGATCCGACTGAACGGCAAAGCCGCCAAGCTGGACGGTCTGCAGCCCGGCGACGGCGTCGTCATTCTGGGCCAGGCTGAGGCCGGGCCAGGGCTCCACTTCCTGGCCCACGCCATCACGGCCAAAGCGAAGTAATCAGAGACTGTTCAGGCGCTGTTCCACGGCGCGAGCATGGGCTTCCAGGCTCTCCGCACGCGCCAGCACCACCGCCGGCGGGCCTGCCTCGCGCAGATCCTCGGGGCTCAGGCCGAACACCGAGATCACTTTCACGAAATCGTCGACGTTCACCGGCGACGAAAAGCGCGCCGTGCCACCTGTCGGCATGATGTGACTCGGCCCCGCCGTGTAATCGCCGATGGCTTCGGCGTTGAGCTCACCCAGAAACACGCCGCCGGCGTGCCGCACCTTGCCCAGCCAGGTCCACGGATCGCGCACCGCCAGGCACAGGTGTTCGCCGGCGAAGGCATTGGCCAGGTCGATCGCCTCGCCCAGGTCACACGTTTCGGCAATCCCGCCTCGATTGGCAAGCGACTCCTCGATGATGGCCCGTCGCGGCAGCGTCTGGACCTGTCGGGCGACCTCCGCGTCCACGGCATCGGCCAACAGACCTGACGGCGTGATCAGCAGCGAGCACGCCAGCGGGTCATGCTCGGCCTGAGCGAGCAGGTCGGCGGCCACCCAGGCGGGATTGGCGGACTCGTCGGCGACGACCAGGCACTCGGTTGGGCCTGGCAACGCCTCGATGCCGACCTGGCCAAAGACCATGCGCTTGGCGAGCACGACGAAGAGGTTGCCCGGGCCGACGATCTTGTCCACACGGGGCAGGCTCCGGGTGCCGTAGGCCAGTCCGGCGATAGCCTGGGCGCCGCCGACCCGATACACGGCGTCGATGTTGGCAACCCGCGCGGCGGCGAGCAGCACGTCGGCGACCGCGTGGTTCGGTCCGCCTGGAGGTGACGCGAGGACCACTTCTTTGACGTTGGCGACCCGGGCGGGGATGGCGGCCATCAGCACGCTGCTCGGGTACGGGGCGCGGCCACCTGGCGCATACACCGCGACTCGGTCCAACGGCCGGATCATCTGGCCCAGGGCGCCACCGGCCGGCGTGTACTCGAGCCACGAACGTCGGCGGCTGTGCTCGTGAAAGTCGCGAATCCGCCGCGCCGCCGTTTCGAGCGCGTCGATGACCGGGCGGCCGACGCGCTCCACCGCCGCGTCCATCTCGGCGTCCGAGACACACAGCTCACCGACGTCGGCACCGTCGAAGGCGCGCGTGTACTCGCGCAAGGCAGCAT
>JAFAWJ010000262.1 GCA_019242065.1 Chloroflexota bacterium | reverse complement strand
CACGCCGATCTGATCATCGTGGACGACGAGCTGGCGCCGAATGTCCAGCGCTCGATGGAAGAAATCCTCGAACGGCGCGTGGTTGACAGAACCTTGCTGATCCTGGATATCTTCGCCCAGCGCGCCCGCACCCACGAGGGCCGCGTGCAGGTCGAGCTCGCGCGTCTGGAGTACCTGCTGCCGCGACTGACCCGCGCCTGGACCCACCTGGAACGGCAGGTCGGCGGCATCGGCGTGCGCGGCGGGCCTGGCGAGACCCAGATCGAGATCGACCGCCGCCTGATTCGCACCCGCATCAGCGCCCTCAAGCGCGAGATCGAGGGCATTCGCGTGCACCGCGCTGGCCAGCGCTCGCAGCGTGAGCGCGCGGGTCTGCCGATCGTGGCGCTGATCGGCTACACCAACGCTGGCAAGAGCACGCTGTTCAATCGCGTGACACAGGCGGGCGCGCTGGCCGAGGACAAGCTGTTCGCGACGCTGGATCCACTGACTCGGCGCATCATGCTGCCGGGCGGCCAGCAGGTGCTGCTGTCAGACACGGTCGGTTTCATTGCCAAGCTGCCGACCAACCTGGTGGCCGCGTTCCGGGCGACGCTCGAAGAGCTGGAGTCGGCCGACCTGCTGCTGCACGTCGTGGACGTCTCGTCGGAGCGGGCGACCGAACGTGCCGAGGTGGTACGCGGTGTCCTCGCCGAGCTCGGCGTCGGCGACCGGCCGACGCTGATGGTCATGAACAAGGCCGATCTTCTCGCCGATTCGGCGGAGGAGCTCGAGCAGACGTTGCCCGATGCCCGCGCGTCCGACAGCGTGGTCGTCTCGGCCGAGCTGGGCTGGAACATCGACGAACTGCGGGAGCGCATCGAGACGATGCTCGAACGCGGCTTTCTCAGGCTGCGCGTGCGGATCCCGTACGAGAAAGCAGCCCTGGTAGACCTGTTCCACCGCAAGGGCAGCATCGCGACCGAGCGGCATACCGACAAAGGCACCCTGATCACCGGCTCGCTGCCAGCGCGCTTCGCCGCGCCGTTCCAGCGCTACGCGGTGCGGTAGCCAGCGCCGCAGCAGGCAAGGGAAGGAGCGCTCACCAGCATGAGCCAGGATGTGACCGACAGCGAGGCCGACGCGACCGAAGGCGTTTCGAGCGGCGCGGCCTCGGCGCTGCGGGTCGCGCAGGCGCAGTACGACCGCGCCGCGGACAAGCTCAACCTGGGCGGCGCGGTGCGCGAGGTGCTGCGCAATGCCAAGCGCGAAGTCACGGTCCACTTCCCGGTCGAGATGGACGACGGCTCGACGCGGGTGTTCACCGGCTACCGCGTGTGGCACAACGTCATCCGCGGCCCGGCCAAGGGCGGGGTTCGCTTTCATCCGCTGACGGGCCTTGACGAGATTCGCGCGCTGGCGATGTGGATGACGTGGAAGTGCGCGTGCGTCAAGATTCCGTACGGCGGCGCGAAGGGCGGCGTCACGTGCGATCCCAAGACGCTGAGCCTGCGTGAGCTCGAGCGTCTGACGCGTCGCTACACCACGGAGTTGGGCGACGTGATCGGTCCTGACAGCGACATTCCCGCGCCGGACGTGAATACCAACGCGCAGGTCATGGCGTGGATGATGGATACGTATTCGATGCACCGCGGCTACTCGGTGCCGGGCGTGGTGACCGGCAAACCGGTCAGCATCGGCGGCAGCGAGGGACGCCAGGAGGCGACCGGTCGGGGCGTGATTTACACGCTGCAGGAAGCCGCCAAGGCGATCGACCTGGAGCTGAACGGCGCGCGGGTGGTGGTGCAGGGCTATGGCAGCGCCGGGCAATCCGCGGCGCGCTTCATTGCCGAGCTTGGCGCGCGCGTGATCGCCGTGAGCGACTCACGCGGCGGGGTTTTCGACGGCGACGGACTGGATCTGGCGCTGGTCACTCGACATAAGCAGGAGACGGGCTCGGTGATCGGTACGCCGCGGACGCGGCCGGTGAGCAACGAGGAGTTGTTCGAACTCGAGTGCGACGTGCTGATTCCGGCTGCGCTGGAGGGGGTGCTGACCGAGCGGAACGCGCCGCGGGTGCAGGCAAGGCTGATCGCCGAGGCGGCGAATGGTCCGACGAGTCCAGAGGCGGACGACATTTTGCGTGAGCGGGGGATCACGGTGCTGCCGGACATCGTGTGCAACGCGGGTGGGGTGACGGTGTCGTATTTCGAGTGGGTGCAGGACCGCGAGGAATTTTTCTGGAGCATTGACGAGATCAATGCGCGGCTGCGGCGGATCATGGTGCGGGCGTACGAGGAAGTGCAGCGGACGGCGGTGGAGCACGAGGTGGACCTGCGGGGGGCGGCGTACATGCTGGCGGTGAGTCGCGTGGCGGAGGCGACGATCACGCGCGGGTTCTACCCGTAGAGTCGGCTGACGCTCTTTTTTCCGTCCAAGGCGGCTATCGGTCCATCGCCGCCGGGCATGCTCGCGCCTGTCCCGCGCCGCCTGTCTGCCGCTTCCAAGCCGCTGCGCGGGCCGCCCCGGGGAAGGCCCGT
>JAFAWJ010000395.1 GCA_019242065.1 Chloroflexota bacterium | reverse complement strand
CGCGCCGCGGCCTTCGACCCCAGTCGTGGCACCTTGTTGGGATGGCTGTTGTCGGTGACCAGGAACCTGGCGCTGGATGAGCTTCGCCGCCAGCGACGGGCGAATCATCGTGCGGAGCTCCTGACGCGTGAGGCAACGCTGCAGGCGGCCGACGAGGTGGATCTTCTGCTTCAACATAGATGGGACTCGGAGCGCGTGCGGGACGCCCTGGGCGAGCTATCGGCGCTGCAACGCCAGACGGTCGAGCTCGTGTATTTCCATGGCTACACGCTGACCGAGGTCGCCGATCGGCTGGTGGTTGCCGTTGGCACGGTGAAGTCGCGTTTGCACTCGGCACTCACGGGTCTGCGAGGTGCACTGGTCGAGGATCCGAGCTCCATCAGCTCGACAAAGAGGGTGACCGACTGATGGACTGCCACGACGTCGCCCTGGTTGAGGACGCCTACGTGTGGGGCGGACTCGAGGTGGAGCAACGCCGACGTGTCGACGACCACCGACAGGCGTGTCCCGACTGCGACCGGCGCCTTGCCGACGCGGAACGGGTGGTCACCGGCCTGGACCAGGCGCAACCGCATCTGACGCCGCCGCCGGAGCTGCGAGGTCGCGTGCTATCGGCAATCGAGCGCATCCCGCGGTCGGCGATGGCACCGAGCCCAGGCGGCGCGTCGGCCCCGGTCCCATCGGTGCGGGCCACCCGGGCCGCGTCTGACCACGCGCGGTCGGCGACACGCGGTCGACCGCGGCGCTTCGGCGCCTTCGCCGGGGGGGTTGCGACGGGCGTGGCGGCGTCGGTCGCCCTGCTGGCGTTCGCCTGGGTCATAGTGGTACGACCGGAAGCGCTCGGGACTCTCAGTCCCTCGCGGAGTGGCTTCGGCGCTTCGGGCGAGCAGGCGCCCGCGCTACCGCCCATCCCCATCCCTGGTGTCCAGTCGAGCGGTGCGCCCCGCCTGATTCGGCTGACCGGCGACGGCCCGGGCGTCGCCTGGCTCGCGTACGACGACGCGACCAGTCGCGGAGTGTTGATGGTGGAAGGCGGGACGCCGGCGGGATCGACGCAGGCGGTCTGGCTGATGGGCGACGGTCGGCGGGTCCAGATTGGCGGGCTTCCTCTGAATGAGGACGGTTTCGGCGCCTTGACGCTGCCCGACCCACTGCCGGTGGACCATCCGTCGCGCATCGAGGTGGTGCCCGAGCAAGGTGGCCCGCTACTGGCCGCTGATCTCTAGAGGGTTCAGGGCGAAGCTGGCGCGTCCGCCGATAGCCGGTCATGCTGCAAACTGGCGTCACGGTCGGCGATGTCGGTGATGGCCGATTCTTGCTCGGCAGGGCCGATCGCCTCCACCGCGGCGACCACCGCGTTCACGCGAAACAGGTGGATAATGCTGATCCGGCCGGAGCCGTCGTCGAGCGCGATCCGACCGCGCAACCACGACTGGCCGTCGCCGGCGCTGGCATACGGGACGAAGCTTGCGCCACGCGCCTCGGCGGCCTGACGGAGCTGGGCGAGGCCAGTATCGGCGGCCGCGGCGTCTGTCGTGGAGAACAGGGAGATGCCAAGGCTCTGGACGGGGTCGGGGTTCGAGTTGGCGTAGTCCGCCTCGTATTCGGCGACGCTGACGCTCGAGCCCTGGGTGGATTCCTGGGTGAGCTGCCAGGTGGGGCCCAGGTCGAGAGCAGCCAGCACCCAGGGGTGCGGGTCCGGTGGCGCGCTCGGCGGCGGAGTACTCGCCGCGGACGTCGGCGCCACCGGACCCGCGGCCGGCCGTGACAGGCGACCGACGAGTGGCTCGACGCCGCCAGCGACAGCGCTCGTGGCGAGCCGAATGGCGAACGCGGCGCCGACGAGCGCCAGGCCGACCAGGACAAGCAACGTGAGACGGAAAGCCCGTCCGCGGCTGCGCTCCGGTCGCGTGCCGCGGAGCGCAGCCGTGCCGCCCTCGATGGGGCGCGTGGCCGCCCAGGACGAGACGTCGCCCGCCGCGCGCGGTGGGCCGTGCGTCGGCGCGGGCGGAGCCGCGTCCTCGGCAGTGTGTACATTCGACGATCCCTCCGCGGCTTGGCCGGCTGCCTGGCCCTCCGGACCGGCGTGCGTCGGGAGGTTCGGACGCAGCTGTGCGGCGACGTCGACGTCGGCCGGAACGTCGACGTCGGCCGGATCGGTAGCGGACGGACCTGCTTCTGGGGGTTCGCCTGGTCCTGATTGGTCGCTGTCCGGAGTGGCTGTGCTGGTGTCCGGTTGACGGACCGCCGGCTCATCCACTGGGGGCTGCGACGGTGGCCACGGGGCCGCCGGTTGAGGCTGGCCCGCGCTGGCCGCTGTCGATGAGCCGGTCCGTACTTCAGTCCGCAGCGGGCGCCCGCTGT
>JAFAWJ010000337.1 GCA_019242065.1 Chloroflexota bacterium | reverse complement strand
AATATCCTCGGCCAGGCGATGAACGTGCGTGACCTGGGCTACTACCCGGTGTTGCAGTGGACGTTGCGGACCGCCTGGCTGGCGTGAGTGTCAGACCGGAAATTCCGGGCTGGGAGCTCGGGCCGTCACCGAACCTGCGGCGCCGTCGTGGCGGAGCGTGAACACGGCGCCTTTGCGCGTGTCGCGCTCGGGCGGGGGCTGGCGCCACTCGGCGCTCAGCTGAGTGAGCAGCGCGGGGACCACATCGCCGTAGGAGCACAGGACGGCCCGGCCGTCGGGGACGGCCTCGTGTATCTGCTGGAGCGCCGTCAGAGCCTTTTCGGCTGAGTCTTGAAACTCCGGCAGCACGCGGATCGGCAACCCAAGCCGCGCTGAGAGGGGCGCCAGACTCGCCCGGCAGCGCAGCGCCTGGCTGCTGAAGATCGCCTGCACCGGTCCACCAGCTGTCAGCTCAGCCGCCATGCGCGCAGACTGCTGCTCACCCAGCGCCGTCAGCGGCCGGTCGTCCGCGGCGCCCTGCCACGTGCTGCGATCCACCGCGTCCATGTGAATGAAGATCTCCAGCGTGAGCATCTGACCTAGCATACGTGACCATGCGCATGACCAATGGCGACGTGGCGTACGGCGCCATGACCCTCCCCGCGGGCATCCGCTCGCGCTTTGTGGACACCCACAACGGGGCAACCCTCCACGTGCTCGAGGCAGGCTTCGAAACGGAAGGTCGGCCGGGCGTGCTGCTGCTGCACGGGTTTCCGGAGCTGGCCTACAGCTGGCGCCGGGTCATGCTGCCGCTAGCCGCGGCGGGATTTCACGTGATCGCCCCCGACCAGCGTGGATACGGACGCAGCGACGGCACCGACGTCTCGTTCGACGACGACCTGGCGCCGTTCACTTTGCTCAACCACGTGCGCGACAACCTCGGGCTATTGGCCGGTCTCGGCTGTGAAGAAGTCGCGGCCGTGGTGGGCCATGACTACGGCTCACCGGTCGCGGCGTGGAGCGCCGTCGCCCGACCCGACGTTTTTCATAGCGTCGTGTTGATGAGCGCACCCTTCGAAGGCACACCGCCGCGTGTGCCGCGTCCGGCGGCAGGGCGCAACGTCCTGGAGGATCTGGCGGCCCTGGACCCACCGCGCAAGCACTATCACTGGTACTACTCGACGCGCGAAGCCAACGCGGACGTGTGGCACTGTCCACAGGGCGTCCACGACTTTTTGCGCGCCTATTATCACTTCAAGAGCGCCGACTGGCCGGGCAATGCGCCATTTCCGCTGGCGTCATGGAGCGCCGGTGAGCTGGCGAAGCTGCCGCGCTACTACGTGATGGACCTCGACAAGACCATGGCGGAGGGTGTGGCGCCAGAGATGCCCGCACCAGCGCAGATCGCGTCGTGCACGTGGCTGACGGAGGACGACCTGGAGGTCTACAGCTCCGAGTATGCGCGCACGGGATTCCAGGGCGGGTTGCAGTCGTATCGAGTGGGCACCACGCCGGCCCTTGGAGCGGAGCTGCGCCTGTTCGCGGGTCGGACCATCGACGTGCCGGCCGCGTTTATTGGCGGCGCCAGTGACTGGGGCGTCTATCAGCGGCCGGGGCGGCTGGAGCGCATGCAGCGCGAGGTGTGCACGGACTTGCGCGGGGTCCACCTGGTCGAGGGCGCGGGACACTGGGTCCAGCAGGAGCAGCCGGAAGTGGTCAGCGCGTTGCTGGTTCGCTTCCTGAAGGCGCAAGCGGCCTGATGGTGTGGTTCGCGTACATGATCTTCATCAGGCCGCCGCGGGCCAGCAAATCCAGGAGCATCGGCGGCAGGGGCGCAAAGTGAAACGTCTGCTGGGTGCGGGTGTTGTGGAGGGTGCCGGCGGACAGGTCGACTTCGGCGATGTCCGGTTCTTCGAAGCCTGACGAGACGCCCGGGACGGCCATCACGGGCAGACCGAAGTTGATGCTGTTGCGGAGGAACAGGCCGTTGACGGTCTCGGCGCCGATGAAGGCGATGCCGAGCTTGAGAAAGTTCTGGGCGGCGGGGCGACTGGAGCCGGTGCCGAAGTTCTTGCCTGCAATGACGATGTCGCCGGGGTGGACCTCTGAGCTCCAGCCAGGGCGGTTGGCGGAGAAGCAGGCGAGGTGGCGCTGATCCAGGGGCAGATTTCTCGCGGAGCCGGGCTGGATGAGATCCGTGTTGATGTCGTCGCCGAATTTCCAGATGCGACCCGTAAACATGGGAAATGGTCAGTCCAGGTCGCGGGGGTCGGTAATTTGGCCTTTGATGGCGCTGGCGGCAACGGTCGCGGGACTGCCCATATAGATCTGCGCCAGCGGACTGCCCATGCGCCCCTGGAAGTTGCGCGTGCTGGCGGTGATGCACACGTCGTCGGGCCCCAGTGAGTTGCTGCCGCACAGGCTGCACGAGGAACCGGTCACGACGGCGTTGGCGCCCACGATCGTCTCCACGTAGCCGGCCTTGACCGCGGCGATGTACTCCTGCTGCGAGCTGGGGGTGACGATCATGCGCACCGACGGATGGACCGTGCGTCCGCGCAGGACGTCGGCCACGGCCGCGAGATCCTCCAGCCGACCGTTGGCGCACGAGCCGACAAACGCTTGAGTGATCTTGATCCCGTGCAGCCCGTCGGCCGGCCGCACGTTGTTCGGCACGCGGCCAGGCAACGCCACCTGCGGACTGAGCGTACTCAGGTCGACCTGATGCACCGCCTCGAACCCGGCGTCCGGATCGGAGACCACCGGCTCGAATGCCCGGTCGGTGCGCGCGCGTACGTACTCCAGCGTGCGCTCGTCCGCCTCGAACAGCGCAAACTCGGCCGAGACCTCGGCTGACATGGTGGCGATGGTCTGGCGGCTGCCGATACTCAGGGCTGCCGCACCCGGACCGACGAACTCCAGGTTGCGGCCGACGAAGTCGCCATACGTACCCGCGATATGGTGGATCACGTCGCGCGGAAAGACGCCGTCGGGCAGTGTGCCTGACAGCTCAAATCGGACCGTGGGACCGACCAGGAACCAGGTCTTCCCCGTGCTCACGACGAAGAGCATCTCGGGACCGCCGAGCCCGCGGGCGCAGCAGTTGAAGGCGCCGGCGGCGCAGGTGTGCGAGTCACCGGCGGCCAGCAGGCTGCCGGGTAGCGCGTGGCCGCGTTCGGCCAGGACCTGGTGCATGATGCCGTGGCGACCCACGTCGTAGAAGTGGGTGAGGCCGAACTCTGAGGCGAAGGCGCGCATGCGCGCGTGGGCGTCCTGGGCGTCGGGGGTGATGGCCGGGACGGCGTGATCGGTGACCAGGATGACTTTGTCGGGATCGAAGACCTGGGCGGGCTCGGCGCCCATCATGCGATAGCCGGTGAACGAGGCGTCGGACTGGACCGCGACGTCGACGTCGCATACGACCAGGTCACCCGGGCGGACGACGGCCTGGCCGGAGGCACGCGCCAGGATTTTTTCGGCCATGGTCATGGACATCATCTTGCAGTGTACGACCGACTAGTTTCGGACGCGTTCGAGCATCGCGGGCGCGATTTTGCGCGGCAGCCACTCACCGTCACCTGGCTGGCCGAGCAGCGCTCCGGCGTGGGTCATGACCTTGCCGCGCAGGATGGTGGTCGTGGGCCACGCCGTGATCTGCCAGCCCTCCCATGGGCTGTAGTCGGCAACGTGAAAGTCCGCCCGGGTCAGGCGCCGGTGTTGCTGGGTGTCCAGCAGCGTCAGGTCCGCGTCGCTGCCAACGGCGATCACGCCTTTGCGGGGGTACAGCCCGAAGATCCTGGCGGCGTTGGTGGAGGTCACGTCCACGTACTGGCGCAGGCTCATGCCCCGTTTGGCGACGCCCTCGGTATACACGATGCCCATGCGCGCCTCCGCGCCGAGATTGCCGCCGGTGACGTCCTCGATCGTCGAGCCTTTCAGCTTGACTTCCCGAGTAGTTGGAAATTCGTCGGTGGCAACTGTCGACAGCGACCCGGACAGCAGGCCGCGCCACAGCGCGTCCTGGTCTTCTTGCAGTTTTACCGACGGATAGGTGTGGAACTGGAACCCGCCCGGCTCCGCGTAGTCGGTTGCCGTATGGCAGAGGTATTGATGCAGCGTCTCGCCGTAGACCACCTGGCCGTGGCCGCGGGCGTCCTCGATCGCCGCGGCGCCCTCGCTGGCGGAGGTGTGCACGAAGTACACGGCGGCGCCGGTGGCGCGGCCGAGCAGAATTGTCCTGGCAAAGGAGAGGTGTTCGGAGAGTTTGGAATGCACCAGGTGCAGGTACTTGCCATGCGTGCGGTGCTCCTCGGCGAACAGCTCGTAGTTGAACTGAACCAGGTCGTCGTCCTCGGCGTGCACGACGACGATGCCGCCGTTGGCGGCGACTTTCTGCATCAGATGACCGATGCGGCCGAAATCCATCTTGTACGCGCGGCGCGGTGGCACTGGTGGCAGGACGTTGCAGGTGAAGACTTTGAAGCTCGGAAAGCCGGCCTGGATCAATTCGGGCACTTGCTCGAACGCGCGAATCGGCGTGGCGCCCAGAAAGTTGACGTGAAAGGCGTAGTCGATCAGCGACTTGCCTTTCCAGCGGTCCATACGCTGTTGGATGCCCTGCTCGGCGGTGGTGCCGGGTGGGATCTGGCAGAAGTCGATATGGGTGGTGACGCCGCCGAAGACCATGCCCACGGTGTCGTCTTCGGGTCCGAGGGTGTACATCTCGGACTCGGTGCGCATGCTGATGTAGTGGGCGAGGTGGGCGTGGGGTTCGACGCCGCCGGGGACGACGAGACGGCCGGTGGCGTCCAGTACCTGCTGTGCTTCGTCGGGGACGGCCGAGGGGGCGGTCAGCGAGACGATCTTGCCATCGTGGACGCCGATGTCCCAGTGGCCGACGGCGTCGGCCCCGACGACCTCGCCGCCGCGGACGAGAAGGTCCAACATGCGGTCATCGTAACCGCTAATCCTCTGAGTAGTACTCCGTCGTGGTGGTGCACAAGTTCTCGCGGTTTTTGCGCGTCTGCGTCCCGTCTTGCGTCACGACCAGCAGGTCGTAGATGCACGTGCTGCCGCTGTTTGGATCAAAGCTGATATCCACGCTTCGCCCTGGCGCCAGGACGTCCACACCCAGGATGTCATCACCCCAGTTGCTCGAGCTCGTCGGCGAGACGTACACCTCGGTGATATACGACAGCGAGTCATTCTCCAGCGTGAAGTCGCGTGGATCGGCCAGGGCGCCCTGCGCCATGCCGCCGGCGAGTGTCAATGCGGCCACCGCCGCGGGGAGTCCAATTCGAAAGAGTCGGTTCACGCTTCAGTGCCCTCGTGAAGGTGATGAGTTCCGTGCACCAACAGCACGTGGCGCACAGAATCACCACTTTCCGAGGAGATGGGGTGGCGACTGAGGTGAGAACCGGTTGAGCCAGTTAGCCCCAGAGCTGTTCAGACGCCAGACGCGCGCCTTCGGCCATGGCTTCGAACTTGGCCCACGTGACACTCGGATGCACGGTGAGCTGCGAACGGGCAAACGTCGAAAAGCCACAATCCGTGCCGGCCATCACGTTCTCGCGCCCGACGAGATCCGTATAGCGGATGATTCGCTCGGCAACCAGCTCCGGATGCTCCACGAAGTTGGTGGTCGAATCCAGCACGCCAGGGATCAGGATGGTGCCGTCCGGCAGCTTGTGATCCTTGAAGAGCTTCCACTCGTGCTCGTGGCGCGGATTGGCGCCCTCGAAGGACAGTGCCTGGGCCTTCGTCTTGAGCGCGATGTCCAGGATGCTGGCCAGCGGAACGTCGCGGATATGTGGACCTTCGAAGTTGCCCCAGCACAGGTGCAGTCGCACGCGGTCCGCCGGGATGTTCTGCAGGGCGTGGTTCATCGCCTCCACGTGCATCTGGGCAACCGACCGAAAGTCGTCGATGCTCTTG
>JAFAWJ010000573.1 GCA_019242065.1 Chloroflexota bacterium | reverse complement strand
GTGGCCCGCCGCTCATGATCGCGCCGACTGCGGGTCATCTCGTGTAGCCCACCCATCTTCGCTGCAGACACGTCCGATCCCTCTCGAAGCGCACTGCTGCCCATGATTGGCACTGGCCGTGCATCATTACCCGCGGGATGCACTTCGGGAAATGAGGACTGCACAGTTCAGGCCATGCAGGAACTGCACGTGGCCGTTGGCACAAAGCGTCGCGAGAGGTGAGCGACGAGCACCGTGCTAGCAACGGACCAGTGGCTACACCAGCTTTGGGAACACACCTCGGAGGCGATGGCGCTGTCGGATGCGGACGGGATTGTCCTGGCCGCCAACCCGGCATACTACCGACTGTATGGCTACGCGCCAGACGAGGTCCTGGGTAAGAGCTTCGCGCTGATCTTTCCGCCAGATCAGCGCGAATGGGCGGAAGCGGAGTACCAGGCGGTCTTCCACAGCGACGACTCGCCGCGACCGGTGCAATCCACTGTGACGAGCAAGAACGGTTTGGAACGCGTCGTCGAATCGCGCGTGAGCTTTCTGGAGAAGAACGGTCGTCGAACGGCCATGCTCAGCATCCTGCGCGATGTCACGGAGGAGGTGAAAGCTCAAGGAGCCGCGGCTCGCGCGGAGCAGGACCTGCGCACCCTGCTATTCAGTCTCTCGCACGACGTGAAGAGCCCGCTGGCAGTAGTCAAAGGGCACGCGCAAATGCTGCGTCGGTACGCACTCCGCCGTTCGGCTGCCCCGCCGTTGGCGGAACTGACGGAGAGCCTGGCCCAGATCGAGGCCAGCGCGCAGCGTGTCGCGGCGCTTGTCGACGAGCTGGTCGAGGTCGCCACGCTGGAGGAGGGCGACTCACTGCCGCTCCGCGTCTCTTTGATTGACCTGGTCGCAGTGGTTCGCCAGAGCATCGAGCGTCACCGGCGGCTGGCCGATCAGCACCAGATCGTTCTCGACACTGCAACGGAGTCGTTCGCGGGTTTCTGGGATGAAGCGCGGCTGGCGCGTGTCCTCGACAACCTGCTCGGCAATGCCATGAAGTACAGCCCGGCTGGCGGCCTCATTACGGTGCGTATTCGTCCCGCGGTTGCCGAGCCCGAACGCCGTGGAGTGGGCAAACCCGAACGCGAGTCGGGCTGCCGCTGTCCTGGCGTGCTCGTTTCAGTTGAGGACCATGGCATCGGCATAGACGAGCGCGATCTTCCGCATGTCTTCAGTCGATTTCGTCGGGGCAGCAATGTTCCCGACCACGTCATCGGCTCTGGCATCGGGCTGACGAGCGTGGAGCAGATCGTGCACCAGCATGGCGGCACAGTGGACATCGCCAGTCGCCTCGGCTCTGGAACACTTGTAAGCCTGTGGCTGCCTGTTGGTCGGATGGAGCCTTCGGACGCACCCCTATGAGCTCAGAGACTGAGTCCCTCGGCCCTGAGGCGCGTGAGCCGGAGACGCTTGCGCCGACGCGGACACTCGGGCGGTTCGACACCGGCGTACCGAACCTCGATCTGGTGCTGGGTGGCGGGTTGTTGCGTGGCACCATCGTGATGGTCATCGGTCCACCAGGCACCGGCAAAACCATTCTGGCGCAGCAAGTCACGTTCCGCGCCGCAGCCCGGGGTGAGGTGGCGCTGTACTTGACAGGGTATTCGGAAACGCACGACAAACTGCTCGCGCACAACCGATCCCTGGAGTTTTTCGCGCCCGAGAGTATCGGCACACACATACAGATGGCGAGCCTTCCAGACATCCTGGAGCGAGGGTTAGACGAAGCCATACAAGCCATCACGACGACCGTACGCAAGCAGCATGCGTCGCTGGTTGTCCTGGATGGCTTCGGTAGTATGCGTGGGTTTCTGGCTGACGACCAGGCGGCAGCGGCCTTCCTGTATTCGCTTGGAGCCACGCTGGCACTGCTCGGCACGACGCTTCTCGTGCTGGTCGAAGGCGATGCAACGGATCGCATTCGTGACCCCGAGCAGTCGGTATGCGACGTGATTCTGTCACTCCATCGCGTTGTCCGAGGCGGTGGGCATCGACGCGAAGTCGAGGTGCTCAAAGTGCGCGGTGCAGCTCCACTGGCCGGTCTTCATCCCTTCACGATCGATTCGCGCGGGATCACCATCTACCCTCGTCTGGAATCCGTTGTTCCCACCGATAGCCCGGAGTGGACCTCGGCACGGGCTGGATTCGGCATTCCGAAGGTTGACGGGCTTATCAACGGCGGACTGAACGTCGGCACAGCGACGCTCGCCGCCGGAACACCGGGGCTGGGGAAAACGCTCCTCGGGCTCCACTTCCTGGCCGAGGGCGCACGGCGGGGCCAGCCGGGACTCTTCGTCGGATTCACCGAGAACAACGCTCAACTGCGGGCCAAAGCTCGCGCGTTCGGGATCAACCTCGAGGCTGCCGAAGCCGCAGGGACCTTCACTTTACTGACGATTCCACCACACGACCTGGACGCCGACCTGGTGGCCTGGTTGATACGGGAACGCGTCGATCAAGGACACGTGCAGCGGCTGGTAATCGATTCGGCCACCGAGCTGGAGAACGGACTGACCTCCCCGCACCGCGCAGCGATGTTCATGGCATCTCTGGCCGCGTACCTGCGCAGTCGGAGCGTCACGACCTATATGACAGTGGACGTGCCCACGATCGTCGGGCCCGAGCTGTCCTTCTCGGGCAACCCGCTCCTCGTCTTTGCCGAGAACCTGTTGCTGCTGCGCTACGCCGAATACCAGGGCGAGTTGCACCGCGTGTTTGCAGTTTTGAAAATGCGTTTCTCCGCCTTCGATCGAACGCTTCGCATCTATACCATCCGTGACGGCGTTGGGATCGAGATTGTCGGTCAGGCTCCCAGGGCCGAAGGCCTGCTCACCGGTCTGGCGCGTCCCATCAGTTCCGCGGTGGAGAACGACCAGGAATGGCGGATGGACAACGGCGACTGATGCCGACCATCCTCATCGTCGACGACGAGAAGCCCATGCGACAGTTCCTGGCCGCTGCCCTCGAGCAGGACGGCTACGAGGTGGTGGAGGCTGTAAATGGTGGACATGCCCTGAGCATGATCGTCGGCGGATCGATGCGGCCGGACCTGGTGATCTCAGACGTCATGATGCCACTGGTGGGAGGCGTGGAACTTTGCAGGGTGCTGAGAGCCAACTCCTCTACGGCAGATATCCCGATTGTGCTCATGAGTGCCGCGCCCGCACGCGCCAGCACCAGCGCTGGAGCGGATGCCATCATTGGCAAACCGTTCGACCTGGACGCTCTGGAAGCGCTGGTACGCCGGCTGCTGTCGGAACGCCAGATGGGCGCCGCCTGACCAGTGCTCGAGCCGGAGCTGTTGCGTATCACCTGAACCAATCCAGCAACAGCGTCCCGTCTGCGACACGTCAACTGTATCGGTGCGTGGCGTGCGGAGGACCAGGCCCCTTCAGCCTGGGAGAACGAGGCCCGCGCCGTCCTCGAGTCTGTCCGCGTGATCGCCACGCGCACCGGTGCTGGTCCTGGCGCGGGCACACGGCGGACGACTTCGAGCGCGTCACCGAGTCTCGCTGGAGTTGTGTGTCGTCCTCGACGCCACCGCACGTCTGCCAAGCCGCGGAGGCGTTGGCTACTGCGCGCCGCGCGGCGCTTCGAGAGCTCACGTCCGACTGGCCTGCCGAGGAGCAAGTCGCGCTGGCGCGGCTCCTGAACCGCCTGGCGGACAGTCTGCAAGGCTCCGAGTCAGAAGAGCAGATCAGCCGCGCGCGCGTTACTTCCGGAGCCTGATGCCAGCGACTACCCGCAGGGCCGCTTCCAGATGTCGCGCTCGTGCATGAGCGCAATCTGCTTGTCGATAACCTCGCGGCGGAACTCGACGTGCGTATACGGTGGCCGGTTCAAGTACAGGTTCTTGGGATAAATTGACTCCGCGTACACCAGCTGGTAGAGCTCCGTCCGCAAGTCCTTCATCCAGTTGTCCCACTGCGCCTGCGCGCGGAACTTTCGCAGCGCGTCGATGTCGACTGTGCCAGCCATGTACGAGGAGCCCGCGCCGTACAGGTGCTTGCCGACGATGCGTCCCTTGTAGTCGACAATCATCGACTGACCGCCAAACGTGTCGATCGGCAGGTCCGAGTCCTGTTCCAAATAATACGTCGCCATGTTGGGCGCCAGGATGTAGTAGTTGTTGTCGAGAGCCCGAGCCCGATTCTGGATCTCGAAGAACTCGTTGCCCGTATGCGGATGCGGGTAGGACGCGCGATAGACGACCTCGGCACCATTCATCGCCAGCCCGCGCGCGTTTTCGGGATACGAGCCCTCGTTAGCCATCAGCACCGCCAGGCGGCCAATCTCCGTGTCGGCCACGGGAAAAAACGCGTCGAGCGTACAGC
>JAFAWJ010000426.1 GCA_019242065.1 Chloroflexota bacterium | reverse complement strand
GTTGCGCCAGGTGCGGACCATCGCCGCGTTGAGCGGATGGGGCGACTTCTTGACTTGCTGCGGGACGGCAACCAGCGGTGGACGCGCGACAACTTCGGACGCGGATCGAACGGCCATCGTCTAGCTCTCCCCCAGCCGAATACGTGGATCAATGAGCGCGTAGGTCAGATCAACCAGCAGGTTGATAATGATAAACAGAAGCACCAGGAGCAATAAGCCCCCCTGGACGACGGCGTAGTCGCGGTTGGAGATGCCGTCGAGCATCAGTCCACCGACGCCGGGCCAGGAAAACACCGATTCGATGATGATGGCGCCGCCCAGCAAGCTCGCGAACTGGACCCCCAGAATCGTGATCACCGGCAGCATGGCGTTGCGCAGCGCGTGGCCGTACACCACGGCCGTGCTGCTCAGGCCTTTGG
Source organism: Chloroflexota bacterium (assembly GCA_019242065.1). The sequence continues at coordinate 5,244 of JAFAWJ010000426.1, read as the reverse complement.
CGCGGGCCGTTCGGACATAGTCGTCGAAGAACACCTCGAGCAAGTTGAACTTGAGAAACCGCGACAGGCCAGCCGCCAGTGCCAGACCAAGGGTCGTCGCCGGCAGGATGAGCGACTTGATCGAACCCCCGATGTCGTTACCGTCGGCGACGCGGCCGCCCGGCGGCAGCCAACGCAGAATCAGCGAGAACAGAATGATGGCCAGAATGCCGGCCCAGAAGCCGGGGATCGCCAGGCACAGGCTCTGGAGGGTGGAGATGAACCACTCGAGTTTGCCGCGGACGTGCGTCGCGCTGAGGATCCCGAGCGGCAACGCCACCATCATCGAGATCATCATGGCGGCGATGGTCAGCTCGAGGGTCGCCGGCGCACGCGCCGCGAGCAACTTGCTAATCGGCTGCCCGCTGAGCGTCGACTTGCCCAGGTCGCCCTGGAACAGGTGGCCGATCCAGACGGCATACTGCACCAACAACGGCTGATCAAGGCCCATGTCCTTCCGAATCGCCGCCAGCGCCTCGGGGGTCGCGTTCGGTCCCGCAAGCACGGCGGCGGCGTCACCTGGAATCAGGTGGATCACCATGAAGACCAGGAACGTCGAAAAGAAGATGACGGGGATCGCCTGGATGAGTCGCCGCAGCACGTAGGCGCCCACGGCTCACACGCCTCCGCGTTCGACTGTTACAGACTGCACACACTCGTCCCATCGGTCGCCAGACATACGCACTACCCCTGCCACGTCGTCGGGAAGGATATACCGATCAGCCGCCAATGTCTCGGCTGCTCGACGGATTTCGGTGAGGAATTGGTCGCGACTCGCATAGCGACCACGGATCACCTCGGGCGCAAAGGGCAAGCTCGAGCCCATCGCCCGAACGAGCAGGTCGCCGCCGCCCGTCGCGGGGTTGCGCGGATTCCAGCCCGTGTAGGTTGCCAGCGGCACGCTCACATCCGGATGGCGGAGACCGGGCACCTCATTGCCATCTGCATCCGTGGTCGGGCGCAGATCGGGGCCGAGCGTGCCAGCGTCGAAGCGCGGATAGCGGCTGGGCGGAGGCTCAACATTGGCGGTAACCCACTGCGTCAGAGTATCGACCGCGGCCCGCACGAACGGCTTGTAATCGATCGTGTTCGGCGGGTTCACGCCGCGACCTGGCGGACCCTGCATGGGCAAGGGGGCGGGCGCGTGCTGGGTGCTTGCCAGATGGTAGATGCGCACGGTCTCGGGCACCTGGACGTCAGACTGGCCATCGGCGGTGAGATGACTCAGCGCGGCGGAAGAGTGCACGTAGGCCGAGCTGCTGCAGTACTCGGAGGACGTGTGCATGTGCATCACCCGCGGCACCTTTCCGCGCTCGAGCGCGCGGCGCAACAGCCCGTCGACCTGACCGGTGCGCGGGTCGGTCTGGATCGCGTCGGTGAACGGAAAGACGGGCGGCGTGGGGTCCTGGGAGGAAGGCTGGCCAAAGCGTCGGTTGGCGTCGGCGGTCCGCGCGCCGGCGGCGATGGCCAGGATGCCGTCGAGCACCAGCTGGCCGTCCTCACCTTCGCACAAGCCGAGGTGGACAAACTGGCGCAGCAGGCGGCCGGTCTGCGACCCGCCGAGGGCGATGGCGAAGGTGAGGGCGTTGGTCCGGCGCAGGTGCGCGACGATGTCACGCAAGGCGAGAAGCCCGATCCCGGTCACGGGCGCACCGCGGGCGGTGTACGTCACTTCGTAGGTCAGGCCGGGCGTGAAGCCGTCTGGCATGCAAATCTCGGGTCGACCTTCGACGAACCACCATTGCTCGCGTGGGACGACCCGCCCCGGGCCACTCGGGGCGTCGCGTTCCAGAAGAGTCCCGTCTGACGGATCGGCGGGCACGTAGGTCGAGTCCAACGTCAGGGTGTCGGTGGACGCGTCGATCGTACGCATGGTGCTGACCGGACCCGTCAGCGGCTGACCATCCAGCGTCGCTTCGGGAGCGGTCAGCCCGAAGCGACCGTGGCCGTGGCCGCGGGGAATGTCGTGCTGCCAGCCGCACGAGACGACGGTAAAGCCGCGCTGCAGCAAGAAGCCTTCGGTGACACGGGTGGTGGGCGCCAGCGGCCCGGGTTCGAACGTGTGCGCGAAGATCGACGTGCCGCGATTGACCACGTCCAGGAGCAGACCGCCGTTGCCGCGGCGCGCGTCGCGCGGCTGCAGAATGCGCACGTCGGCGATGCACCGCACACGACCTTCGGCGTCGCGGCCGGCCAGCGGCAGATCGACGATGACCTGGTTCAGGGGATGGTCGGGGTCGATGGCGAACTCAGCATCGCCGACGAGCTCCTCGTAGGCGCCGACCTCGCCGAACGGTCGCCCGTCTTGAAAAGGGCGTGAGGTGAGTTCCAGATGACTAACTGACACTCAAGTGTTGGTCTTTTCGGTCGAGGTTCCGGTGGAGGGGGTGCCCCCGAGGACGGCCTCGGTGATGCTCCACATTTTGTCGATCTCCGAAAGTCCGGCATCGTCGGCAATGCCCTGGACGGCAGCGCGCTGCGACGCCGACAGCTGCGACATCAGGTTGCCGTCCGCGCTCGGCGCCGCCTGACGTGGCGGCTGCATGGCAAAGCCCGAGGCGTCGATGCGGCGGATCACGCGCGGCGTCAGCAGGCTGGTAGAGCGTTGGCCGGCCAGCTTCATATTGATGACCAGCTCTTCGTTCAGGAGCCGCAGCACGGTCTGGACGCCGTCCGCCCCGCCGACCGCCAGACCCCACAAGGCCGTCCGGCCGAACGACACGAGGGTCGCGCCGAGCGCCAGGGCTTTGATCGCGTCCGTGCCGCGACGAAAGCCGCTGTCGACAATCAGCGGGACGCGGCCATTGACCGCGTCGGCGATGTCGGCGAGCGCGTCGATGGTCGCCCGCCCGTCGTCGAGCTGCCGACCGCCATGATTGGAGACCCAGATGAAGTCGACCCCGTGGTCGAGGGCGATAGACGCGTCCTGAGCGGTCATGATGCCCTTGAGTCCCAAAGGCAGAGGAATTTGCGTCTTGAGCCAGTCGACGTCGTCCCAGGTCAGCGACGATTGGGTATCCGGCAAGGGCGCGGCTGCCCGGCGCGCGGGCATGTTCAGGACGAGGTCGCCCTCGCGCCGACTGTAGGCTGCCGTGTCGACGGTCAGACAGAACGCCTTGAAGCCGGCGGCGTGCACGGTCCGCAGCTTGTCGGCTACCCAGTCGCGATCCCCCAACCAGTACAGCTGAAAGATCAGCGGACCCGTGGCCGCCGCGGCGACCTCGTCCAGTCTGGGCGCTCCGCCCGCGACCACGCTGAGGCCACCGTCACGTGTGGCGCCACGCGCCATCTCGACGTCGCCTTCTGGATGAAAGCGGTACATGCCGCCCATCGGCGAGACGATGATCGGCGTGGGCAGCGTGAGTCCCAGAAACGCGGTGGTGGTGTCGACGGTTTTGACGCCCATGAGCACGCGCTGCTCGATGGCCAGATGCCGCAGCGCGTGTCGATTACGCTCGAGGGTGGCCTCGGAGGCCGAGCCGCCGCTGGCGTACGCGAGCGCGTCGGGTAGGACGATCTCACGTGCGCGAGCCTCGAACATCGAGAGCGTGCGGAACTGGTCGAGCAGCACGGGCATGTTCACGTGGTCTGGGTCCGGGGGACAGTCACCGGCTGCGAACCGGGAAAACGACCGGCCAGCCGGTGCAGCACGCGTGACTGAAAGTACCAGCGACCGTCGTCGAGTTTGACGCACTCGTCGACATATTCGGCGGCGGCCGAAATGGGTGGTTCGGACCCCATGTTGATCCACAACAGGTACGAGTGCACGGTGGCGCGGTTACCCGCGCCGTCGATGGTCGATTGACCCGCGAAGTGACGATAGGCCACGTCGCCATTGGGCAACGGGCCGGCACGTCCTTCGCGCATGAGCTTCGCCACGTAGTCGCGGATCTGTTCGCGGCCCTTCTGGTTCCCGAACAGGACGGCGTCCGGGGCGAAGTTGTTCACATAGCCGTCCAGATCACCCGAATCGAGCGTGTGCGCGTAGCGGGCGATGAGGTCCAGGATGTCCAGACGGTCGTCGGCACTGAGACGGTTAGCCTCAGCCACGTCAGCTGACAGCCACCGCGGCGCGCTCGCCCGCCACGCCATCGGCCGGATCGTCGTGGAGGCCGAAGACCTTCATGGCGTTGCCGGCCAGCAGCGCGCGTTTGACGTTGGGCTCCAGCCCCTGCGTCAACTCCGAGAGCACGTTCTGTGTGCTGCCGAACAGCGAAATCTCGTGGGGGTAGTCGATCGAGAACATCGCGCCACGTGCCACCAGGTCGCTGCCGAGTCTGGCCTGGCGGAAACCCTCGACGTCGTCCAGACCGGTGACCCACACGTTGCGGCCGATGTATTCGCTGGGCTTGCGCTGCATTGGCCAGTCCACCCAGTAGCTGTGCTGGCGGACCACCTGGTCCATGATCTCGGTCCAGAACCCGAGCCAGCCCCAGTCCACCTCGGCGTGCACGAACTTCAGCGTTGGGAAACGCTCGAACAGGCCGGTGTAGATCATCTCCGTCAAGGGCTGGATCGCCGAGAAATAGCCCATGACGATGTTGACGCTGCCAATCCAGTTTTTCTTCAGACCGTCGGGCAGCGGGGGATCCGGCGGTCGCGTGCCGCCGAAGCGCAGGTGGACCGACGCCACCGCGTTGGCGCCACTGATGAGCTCCCAGATGGGATCCCAGTACGGCGCGTAGATCGGCGGATTCATGGTGTAGGGCAGGAAGATGGCGCGGGCGCCCTTCTTCAGGACGCGGTCCAGCTCCGCCACGGTGACGTCGATCGGGTGCTCCCAGGGGATCATGCACATCCCGATCAACCGCCGCGGATCGACCGAGACGAAGTCCTCCAGCAGCCAGTCGTTGAATGCCTTGAGACACTCCAGTCCCGCGTCGCGATCCTTGAGGCCGGTATACGCGCGATACACCATCTGCGGGTAGACGACCGCGGCGTCGATCCCGTCGGAGGCCATGTCCTTGATGTGGGCGGCGCCGTCGTAATTGCCCGGTACCAGCTCTTCCCAGCGCAGACCGCGCGGTGCGATGCGAATGCGCGCGCCGGGGTTGACCGCGCCCAGACCCCAGGGCAGGCCGAGGGTGCTCTCCGGAATCGAGCCGTCCAGACTCCAGCCATCGCCACCATCCTTGCCGCGCACGACGCGCGGCGCCTGGTCACGGTAGCGCTCCGGCAGGCGATCGACGAACAGGTTTGGCGGCT
>JAFAWJ010000207.1 GCA_019242065.1 Chloroflexota bacterium | reverse complement strand
AGAGGGCCGGACCGCCGGAAGCTGGACCGGCGTGGACTGAGCCAGGGCCGTGCCCGAGATGAGGCCGGCAGCGCCGAGGGCAGCCAGCGTCGCGAGCGAACCGCGGATGAGTCGAGTCGGGGGTGTGAAGTGCACGAGCAATGGGTTCCTCCGGAGCGAACGCAACGATACACCAGCGCCCACATTCCGTAAAGTACACGTTTCCGCGGGGGGTAGAGTCGGGGGCTGGCGCGGTGGCCGCTAGGTCCGGCGCTATCCACGCACTTCGTTGGGTACTCTTGCATCCGCGTGGGGACCTCGATTTGGCGTCAATTCCAACCGGCTGCGGAGAGTCGTGGAAATCAAATCTGAACTCGGAGCGACGAGCCGGGCGAGGTCCGAGGATACCTTCAAACTGTCCACAATCAGCCACCCCACTCCGATGCAAGAGTACCCTGGCCCTTGCTCTTCGGTAGGGCCCTCCCCGCACCCCTATTGCGCGATCCTCTTGTATGTGTTCCAGCCGGCGAAGTCAGGGTGTTGTCCCAGTGCAGTTCAGAACAAGCACAATAAAGGTTGGTTGTTGGCTGAAACGACTCGAACCTGCGATGCGAGCGATGGCTTCACAGACGAGAGCGCCTCGTTTGGGTACCGATTGGATTCCAGCTGTCTCGCAAGTCCGGACGCGGGGACTCCTTTGCGCGCGCGGCAGGCAGTGAAGAAAAATGACGACCGAGCAGACCGCATACCCTGACGTAACGAACCAGGCTCGCGATCTGCTCAGGAACCACGTTGTGGGACTGGAGCTGACTGCTAGTTCAGCAGGTGCTTGCCACCGCCGCCCTGGAGTGTGCCGGTGACTTTCGACGGGGGTGGGGGCGGTGTGAGAGAAATGCGCCAGCTCACGTCGTAGCTGGAGTTCCCTCCGCACCCCGTTGAGGAATTCGTCCCCGCATAGTGGCGGGTCTCACGGTAATCGCCCGACGCCGTCAGGCTTGCCAGTTGAGCTCCGGTGAGTGGACCGACACTGTCGGCTGCGACTACGCCGTCGCAGTTCGGGAAGATGATGCCGGAGAGTAGTCCAACAAGGTAACCCGCACCCGCCCCGACGATGCCACCCACAGGACCACCCACGATATACCCGGCGATCGCGGCGGCGGCTGCGTCTCCGCCCTTCGACGCCATCTGCTCGAATACCGAATCGGCGGTACTGGCACTGTTCACGATGCTGTAGTTGAAGGTCAGCAACGAACTGCTATCCGAGGTCATTGAATAGGGGCCGAGTGCGCTACCAACCGCGTGGTCTCCATTATCTACGTCTTGCGGGCCCCAGTTGACGCTCTGTGCCTGGGCTGGGGGCTGCATCGCGGTCAAGTCGACCAGGTCTGTGTCATCAAAACGAGAGCGCGTGTTGCTGATGTGGAAACTGTCCAGGTAGATGTAGTACGGGATGAATGTGGAGCCTGACGTGGACCCGGACAAAGTTCCGACGCTGCGCGTCGGCGCCGATGTGGATAAAACTCCGACACCTGCGGACGCCGCGCCAGTCGGGCTGGCGGGGGCGGCCTCCGAAACGGTGGGGGCGAGCAGCGCGGCTACGCCGAGCGTGGCGACGAGTGCCGTGGCGGCACGATTGCGGATATGCATCCAACTTCTCCTTCATTGTTGGCGAGTCCTCTGCGGACTCCCTGTAAGATTGACTTTCGTCATCACCCAGCTTCAGCGTTCACGTGAACCGCCACCAGACTGGCGGATTCGTCGTGGTGATCGACACGTGCTGGTGGCTGGTGCTCGAGGAAGACGAGGTCGTGATCGTCGTGGGTCAGCCAGGTTGGTTAGCCAGCTGAAATGCCAGTCAGTCTGTGGTCAACAAACCGAAGTGCCACTCACCATCCTGGCCGCAGTGAAACTCACCGATCAAGATGCCCACTGGAACATACGAGATGTGCCCGTGCTCGTCCTCCACCGGTTAACCCTGAACAGGTCCGCCTTTGGGATCGGCGAACCCCGGGATGGGTACCATCGCCGCAGTGAGGATCGCCACCGCAGAAAGACCTGCAAGCGCGCTGCGCTTGAACGTGCTGAAGGAACGAACCATCAATGTTCTCCTTGAGGTGGTTGGCGTTTGTTCACTCGTGTCGACGGCCGCAGACTGTCGGATCAGACACCTGCAGTTTGATTCGAGCCCACTGAGGTTCCGCCAAATGACAAAGCCACGGGCCTGAACAGGCACTGAAAAAGTTTGCTTACCTCAGGGTGGAGTGGCTCAGCACTCCCAGGAACTTCAGCCTGCACCCCGGTGCGTCCGAGCGCGAGATCATCTCGATGGTGGAGTCGGCGCAAATGCACGGCCTACTTGCACGTGTACCGCCCTTGTTGCTAGCAGGAAGCCAGCAGCTCACTGGACTCCCAGGCAGAACGGCGGGTACTCTTGCATCCGCGTGGGGACCTCGCGAGAAACCTCGCCAGGGATTCCGCGTAGAACGTGGGGTAGCCCCCCGCAATATGCTCGACCCATTCCGCGGGAATGCCCGTGTATCGATGGTGAGTCGCGTTCCCGCCTCAGCTGGTTCGGGCGTGAACCGTAGCGTGGAGTAGACAGCTGGTTCCCACGCCGAAGGATGTGCACGCCCAAAGCGCCACGCCTGGACCACGCGTTGGCCGGCTTCCAGGTCCCCGACCTCGCGCCAGAGAGTGGATCGACTGTCGTGAACTGCCTCGCAGCGTGCAGCCTGAGATTGGTTCACGTGACTGGACTCATGTAGCCGCTGGTTTGTCGATCTGACGACCCGCGCCGCACAACGTCGTGAGGGCCAGCGTCAAGCCGAATGTTTTTCCGCCTGATCGAACCGTCCGGTATACTGCGGTCGCCTGGCCAGTTCGCTGGCCCACCCAGGCTGGCGTCCTGCACCCAAGTGACGGACTGGGTGCAGCGGGTCGGTGTTGCCCTGGACGAAGCGCACGCCGGGAAGCGCCGTCAGCCGCTCGAGTACAGAAATGGGGTCGTAACCAATCGCGACCAGGTTGCCGAGGACCAGGTACTCGTCGGCGCCGCCATTCGCCTCGACATCGGCCACGATCAGAAATCGGTGCTCGACGGGTCAGCGACCCGCCGTCAGCAACAAGGTGTTCATGCCAAGAACCGCGCGACCGAGGAGCCGAATGCTGGGAAACTCGCACGTTCGGCTTTGAAGACGAGTCGTTCCCCGCGAGGCACGGCTTAGTTCAACACAGTTTCCTTAACTCAGGGCCAACCAGGACGCTCGTCAGGCACGACACATCGATCTCGGCTGAGTTGCGCTCGCGTCGCTCGCAGGCGAGCCGCAGCTCGGCAACGCTCGAGCGGAACGTCATGTCGTCGCTCCCGAGTCGGCTGATGCCGTTCCAGCCGCT
>JAFAWJ010000184.1 GCA_019242065.1 Chloroflexota bacterium | reverse complement strand
GTCGAAGAGGATCTCGCCGCCGGCCGCCAGACGCAGGCGGATCAGGTCCTTGACCACCTCTTGCTGGCCGTAGACGGTGATGGATCGACCGCCGCTCAGCTCGGTGAGCGGAATGCGGTGGCCCTGGCCTTCGAAGCGCAGCTCGATGCCGTGGTGGATCAGGCCTTCACGCAGGAGTCGCTCGCCGGCGTCGGTCTGGACTAGCAGATCGACGGAGCCCTGTTCGAGGACACCAGCCCGCACCCGCTTCTCGACGTAGTCGCGGCTGCGGGATTCGAGGACGACGGACTCGATGCCCGCCCGGGCAAGAAGATGAGCCAGCATGAGCCCCGCCGGCCCAGCGCCGATGATCCCAACCTGCGTGCGCATAGCCCAGACCTTATCGCGACTGGGGCATCACCACGCTCACGCGCCGCAGCTATTCGGTCATCAGCAGCACCGCGTAGGCCGCGAGCCAGTGGTCGACCATGTAATCGTCACCCGTGACATGCGGCAGCGCGGCGGCGGCGTGCGTGCGCATCGCCTGTAGCGCTGACTCCACGCGCGGGTCGCCCGGCGGCAGCATCTCGGCGAGGCGCCGCCAGCCCCAGGCGCGGCTCAGGTTCAACCCGTGCAGGTGGGCAATCTGTCCGTCGCTGGCGTCCGAGACGGTCGCGGCTGTGAATAGCTCTCGGGGCTCGGCGCTGCCGATCGCGGGCAGAAACGCTTCGAGCCATCTGGCAAACTGGCCCTCGGGCAACAGCTGCGCCATGAGCTCCGCCTCGACCAGCGCCGGCGACAGAAAGTCCGCCCCCGAGGGCTCCCAGCGCGCCGGGTAGTCGACATCCGCTGCGAACCAGCCCATGGCTTTCCTCGTGAGTACCTCGAGCAGCGCCGGCTCCCCGTCACGCGCAAGGCGACGCGCATGCGGCAACGTCCGCGACAGCCCGAAAGCCGAATTCTGATGGACCCCGTAGCGGATCGGGTACGTAGCTTTTGGCAGCCAGTCCAGGAAGTTGCTGGTGAGCGTCTCGGCCAGCGGCCGCAGGTTCGACGCCCAGCGGCGGGCATCGGGATCGTCCCAGGTTTCCACGTCGTAAACCATTTGCAGGGCCCAGCCCCAGCCGTAGGGTCGCTCGCGGCCGCGGTTGCCGGGGCGGGCCATAAAGCGGGCTTCGGCGGCCAGGCCCTCGGCGGTGAACTGCTGGTCGAGAGCGCGGCGAATGTCGTGCTCGGGGATGGACTCGGGCACGCTGCGCAGCAGACGCACGAGCACCCAGTGCATTTCGACGCACGAGTGCCAGTCGAAGCTACCGTAGAAGACGGGCGTGAGCTCGCGGGGTCGCCGCGGGACGTCGGCTGGCGAGTCCAGGCGGATCGCCAGGAGCGTCGGAAACTCGCGCTGGATATTGGCGAGCGCCGTAGCCGCGTACGCCGCCGCATGCTGGCGCAAGGTGATGCCCCAATCAGCCGCGACGCGCGTCATGTATGCGACGGCCATTCTACGTTCAAGCGCTACCCGTCGCGCCGCACCCAACCTCTTGGGCAGCGGACTGCCGCCCGTGGGCTCGCCGTGAAATACTGATAGCGACAAGGACGAAACAACTCACCCATGACCCGATCCCCCGCCGTCTACGACGACATCCCCGGCACCACGGTCTTCGACGCCGAGCGCTCGCGCCAGGGCTACTGGCTCAATCAATTCTGCATGTCGCTGATGAAGGCCGAGAACCGGGGCGCCTTCAAAGCCGACGAGTCCACCTACCTGGACAGGTTCCCCATGTCGCCCGAGCAGAAGCAGTCCATCCTCGACCGCGACTGGAACCGCATGATCACCCTTGGCGGCAATATCTATTTCACCGCCAAGCTGGGCGCCACCGACGGCCTCTCCTTCCAGCAGATCGCCGCCAAAATGACGGGCATGACCCAGCAGGAGTACGCCGACATGATGGCGCACGGCGGCCGGCCTCCGGAGGGCAATCGCTACACCTGGGAGTGGGAGGGCCGCTCTAATGGCTAGCATCGTCGCTGGCGTCACGAGCTCGCATGTGCCGGCCATCGGCGCCGCGATTGACAACAAGCGCGCCGGGGACGCGTACTGGCAGCCGGTCTTCGCCGGTTTCGACGTGTCCAAGAAATGGATCGCGGACCTCAAGCCGGATGTGGTTTTTCTGGTGTACAACGATCATGCCTCGGCATTCTCGCTGGAGCTGATTCCCACGTTTGCGCTCGGCTGCGCCGCGGAGTTCAAGCCGGCCGACGAGGGCTGGGGGCCACGTCCGGTGCCAACCGTCCAGGGCTATCCGGAGATGGCCTGGCACATTGCCCAGTCCCTGGTCCTCGACGAGTTCGACATCACCATTGTCAACCAGATGGACGTGGACCACGGCCTCACCGTGCCGCTGTCGCTGATGTTCGGCGAGCCAGATGCCTGGCCGGTGCGCGTGATTCCGCTGGCCGTCAACGTGGTCCAGTATCCGCCGCCGACGGGCAATCGCTGCTACAACCTGGGCAAGGCGATCCGCCGCGCGGTGGAGTCCTTTAACTCCGACGAGAAGGTCGTGATCTTTGGCACCGGTGGCATGTCACACCAGCTGCAGGGGCCCCGCGCGGGGTTCATCAACAAGGAATTCGACGCCGATTTTCTCAACAGGATCGTGACCGATCCGGTGGGACTGAGTCGCATGCCGCACGTGGAGTATCTGCGCGAAGCCGGCTCCGAGGGCGTCGAGATGGTGATGTGGCTCATCATGCGCGGCGCGCTGGACGACGACGTGCGGGAAGTGCATCGCTTCTATCACGTGCCGGCCTCGAACACCGCCGTCGGGCACATCATCCTGGAGAACAAAGCCGAAGCCTCCTGATGAGGGGGCGACGAGACTCTCGGACACTCAAGCCTGCCGTTGACAGGAGCGTTTGGCAGGACCCGAGCCAGCAATGCAATTGCCCGGGTCGCAACCAGCCAGCGTCCGTTACGCGGCGGGGCGCTCGCGCGCGAGCCGCCGCGCATCCAGCACCGCCAGAGCGCGCGCCCCGCACGCGGGACACATGCCATCGGTCGCCACCACGTCGTCATCCAGCGCCACCAGCTTGCGCGGCGAGACGTACTCGCCCTGCGCGTCGGCCACGCGTTTGCACCACGCACAGCGGTGGACAATATGGTTCCAGTCCACCTGGGCGGCGGCACGTTTGAGCTCTGTTTCCAGCGTGAGGGGTGACATGGCGGCGGTCCTGTTCGAAATCCACCCACAGCCTATGGGTCGAAGCTTGACCCTGGCTGTGAGCCGCGTCTCTTTCCTGTTGTGAAACGCTTCACACAGGCGATTTTCGCGGCCGCCGTCTTCCCCAGCGGTTGAAGTCGCGTGTCATCCTGAGGGGCGCGCAGGATGACACCCCCGCAAGAAGGGAGAAAATTATGGGCGCGGCAGTGGCTCCGCGCCCGCGGGCAGCTCCATCCTCGTCGCCATCAGCACGCACCCGATCATCAGGTAGTAGCCCATCGCCGCCAAAACTTCGATCAGTCCGCGCTCGCCCAGCTCGGCCTG
>JAFAWJ010000056.1 GCA_019242065.1 Chloroflexota bacterium | reverse complement strand
AGGATCAAACTCTCCATCATGAAAAGTTTTCTCCCTTTACGAGACTTCATCAGTCTCTCAAGGAATTTAGGTGCTATCTAATGTGACCTCTTGTGGAAATAAGAGACCACGCACCCACGGAGGTCGTGTTCCACACGTTCCTCGTTTTACGTTCCTTACTTCTATCTGGCACGTACTGCTTCACAGATCCACACGCGTCTCTTCTTTCAAAAAAAAGAAACCGTGCTCTCTGCTCCACTCTGCTCTTGTTCAGGTGCATCCCTGCGGGGGCAACAAAAATCCCGATTGCCACACGGCACATCGGGAACCGCGCTCAGTGCGAAACGAGATCTCTCGTCGGCGCTAGCCCTGGCTCCTCGATGTTGCCCCTTTCCCGTCTCAGCGACGGTCACGGTTGTTAATGCGCCACTTGCGCAGCGCAACTCCAACTATACGCCATCACTTGCCTGCTCGCAACCAACTCCGCATCATCGCGGGTGATGACCCACTCACTGCCATGCACGATGTGCGCCGTGGTGCTCACCGCGCCGCGGCAGCACGCGGTGCGTGACGACGTTCCCGTTCCCACGCCTGGGCAGATGGAAGTGCTCTGCCGCGTGCACTCGGTCGCCATTTGCGGCACCGACCTCCACATCTACGCCGGCGACTTTCCCGGTCGCTGGCCCAAGGCGTACCCGTTCATCCCCGGCCACGAGTGGTCCGGAACGGTCGTCGAGCTGGGTCCCGGCGCCGCCGATCTCGGCTGGCAGGTTGGCCAGCGCGTGGCCGGCACTTCGCACGCCGGCTGCGGCTATTGCCGCATGTGTCGCTCGGGTCGGTACAACCTGTGCGAGAACTACGGCCGCGAGCCGCTGCACCATCAGTACGGCCACTACAGCCAGGGGGCGGATGCCGAGTACGTCGTGCACTCGATCAAGTCGGTCTTTCCCCTGCCCGACACGCTCGAGCTCGAATTCGGAGCGATGGTCGACACGGCCAGCATCGCCCTGCACTCGGTGAAGCGGCCAGGCATCAACCCGGGCGACCTGGTGGTGGTCGTCGGCGCCGGGCCGATGGGCCTGCTCACGGCCGACTGTGCGCTGGCCCTCGGCGCGGGCAGCGTGGTGGTCACCGGCTCGGGCGAGCGACTGGAACGAGCCGCGGCACTCGGCTTCGCCACCGTCAACTATCGGACCCAGGATCCCGTCGCTGAAGTCCGCAAGCTGAGCGGCGGCAAGGGTGCCAACGTCGCCATCGACACCGGCGGCACGACTGACAGTATTCGCCAGGCCGTCGACGTGCTGGCCCGCGGTGGCCGCGTCGCGTTCACCGGCGTCCCGACCGAGGGCGAGGCGCGTCTGCCGATGCAGAAGATCGTCCTCGAAGAGATCGACCTGTTTGGCGTACGCGCCAACCGCAACACCATGGAAGAGGTGCTGCCGCTGATTGCTTCGGGGCGGGTGCGGGTCAAGCCACTGGTGACGCATCGCTTCGCCCTCACCGACTACGGCCAGGCGCTCGAGACGTTCGCGGGGCGCGTCGACGGCGCCCTCAAGGTGCTGGTCCAGCCAGGTCGCCAGTAGCCGAATGTGATTTAGGTATGCTCCACCGGTGAGGGGATCCTGAAGCCATGACCGCTGAGCTCGAGACGCGCGCGACCGAGCCGACCTCGCAGCTGGATCTGCGCGAGGCCCTCCGCCTGATGCTGACCATCCGACTGTTCGACGAACAGGCTGTGTCGCTCTTCCGCGCCGGCGAGATTCGCGGTAGCACCCATCCGTACATCGGCATGGAGGCGGTCGGGGTCGGCGTCACGCTCGCGCTGCGACCGAACGACTACGTCACCAGCACGCACCGCGGTCACGGACACACCATCGCCAAGGGCGGCGACGTGCGGCGCATGATGGCCGAGCTGCTCGGGCGTTCGACGGGCTACTCCGGCGGCAAGGGCGGCAGCATGCACATTGCCGACATGGATCGGCACATGCTGGGCGCCAACGGCATCGTCGGTGGCGGCATGGGCCTGGCAACGGGCGCGGCGCTGACGGCCCGGCTGCAGCACACCGGGTCGGTCGCGGTGTGCTTTTTCGGCGATGGCGCGCTCGAACAGGGCATCCTGCACGAAACGACCAACCTGGCCGCCATCTGGAAATTGCCGGTGGTGTACGTCTGCGAAAACAACCAGTACGCCATGTCGACTCGCTCGGACTGGAGCGTGGCCGGCGGCGACCCGGCCCGTCGCGCGGCTGGCTACGGCATTCCGGGCGTCACGGTGGATGGGATGGACCTGGTCGCCGTGCACGCCGCGGCGAGCGAATTCGTGGAGCGCGCGCGACGCGGGGATGGGCCCGCGTATCTCGTGTGCACGACGTATCGCTATCACGGCCACCATGCCGCCGATCCACTCAACTACCGCGAGAAAGAAGAGGTGGACCGCTGGCGGGAGGTCGACCCGATCGAGCGCGTCAAGCGCGCGGTGGTCGAGCAGGGGCTGATGAGCGCCGCCGAGGTGGCCAACCTGGAGCGCCGTATTGAAGGCGAAATCGAGGCGGCCGTCGAGTTTGGCAAGTCAAGCCCCGAGCCAACCGCCGACCAGCTCATGACGGACATCTACGCGTGACCCTCCTGCAGAGCGCGCCAGCATCGACGGCGAGCGGGGTGACCGGGCGCGAGATCACCTACGCCGAGGCGTTGAACGAAGCGCTGCGCGAGGAGATGCGCCGCGATCCGGCCGTGTTTGTCATGGGTGAAGACGTAGCGGTGTGGGGCGGCGGCGGTATCTTCGGCGTCACCCGCGGGCTGGTCGAGGAATTCGGCACCGAACGTGTGCGCGACACGCCGATCTCCGAAGAAGCCATCGCGGCGGTGGCGGTCGGCGCGGCGGCGACGGGCAGTCGACCCGTGGCCGAGATCATGTACGTCGACTTCATTGGCCTGGCGATGGAGCCGATCGTCAACCAGGCGGCCAAGTTGCGCTACATGTTCGGCGGCAAGGCGCGCGTGCCGCTGGTCATTCGCGCGCAAGAAGGCGCCGGGCGCGGCAATGC
>JAFAWJ010001111.1 GCA_019242065.1 Chloroflexota bacterium | reverse complement strand
GCGCCATTCTGAGGGCGAACCGGCGAGGAGGCCGTTGTCGCCGTCGCGGATGAGCGACGCGGCGGTGCCGACCCGAGCGCTCACCGACGGCACGCTCAGCGCCAGGTACTGGAGCAGCTTGAACGGGAATTTGGCTTGCTCGAACGGTGAGTCGTCCAGCGGCACGAGGCCGACGTCGAAAGCGGCCATGTCTGTAAGCCCGCTTGTCGGCCGCCACGGGCCGGTCTCGAGCGGCACGCCGGGCAGGCACACCTGCCGGAAGCCGCCCGAGATCACCCGCATAACGACGTCATGGTGCGCGGCCACGTCGCGCAAGGCGGGCGCCAGCGCCTGCAGATAGCCGAGGCCGCCGGCTGTGCCGGCCCAGCCGATTACGGTCGGTCCAGGGCGATGTGTGTGCGCGGCTGCCTGGCGCGCACGCGCGTACTCGGCCAGGTCGACGGCCATCGGCACGACCGAGACGCTCGGGTTGTACTGACGGGCCCAGGTGGCGATCGGCTCCGTGGCAGCGCTGACCCAGCGCGCGCGCGTGACGACGTCGATGACTTTGTCAAAGCGCCGCAGGCGCTGAAACGGCGAATCCGGCGTGAAGCCTGGCCGCAGATAGGTCGCGTCGTCGGTGTCGTACACCAGCCTGGCGTTGCGCGACGCCAGGAGGCGTTCGAGGAGCGGCGGGCCGAACGGGAACAGGTCGCGCTGGACGACGGCGACGTCGAAGCGACCTGCCCTCACCACGTCGGCGGCACGCTGGGCGAGGAAGACGCCGTAAAACGCCGCCTTGGAGCCAGCCGTGCGCCGGCCGCGCTCGACGAGTCGCTGGTACAGCGTTTCGGGCACCGGCCGAGCGGCAAACGGCTCGATGCCGTGCTGGCGGAGG
The DNA here is from genome assembly GCA_019242065.1 of Chloroflexota bacterium. The sequence continues at coordinate 4,811 of JAFAWJ010001111.1, read as the reverse complement.
AGCGGGAAATACTGCAAGACCCGCTGGCGGCTGCTGGCGTTGGTCTCGCCGTCGAGCAGAAAGAACACGGCTTTCATCTGAACGCGGCGTTGACGTCTGTGTAGACCTGCCACGTCTGGGCGGCGGCCGTGTGCCACGTGTAGCGCGCCGCGCGCTCCAGGCCGCGGCGTCGCAACGTGCCCTGGTCGCCCGCCGCGGCGGACAGCGCCTCGCCGAGCGCGGATTCGTCGCGCGGATCGACCAGCAGCGCCGCATCGCCAAGCACTTCCGGCAGCGCCCCGGCCGTCGAGCCGACAACTGGCGTCCCGCACGCCATGGCCTCGAGCGGCGGAATGCCGAACCCTTCGTACAGCGAGGGGTACGCAAACACGCGGGCAGCCGCGTAGAGCTCGGGCAGCTCCGCATCGGGCACGTAGCCGGCGAAGCGGGCCCAGTCCCAGCCGTTCTGGGCAGCCAGCCGCTGCGTCGGATCCGTGCCCCAGATGTCGCGGCCGACGAACAGCAGCCCGAGGTCAAGCCTCGCGGCGGCGCGTAGCAGTCGGGGTGCGTTACGCCAGGGCATCAGCGAGCCGACGCACAGGATGAAGGGGAAGCGCACCCCGTAGCGCCGCGCGACGGCTTGCGCGTCCACCTCGGCCGGTCGAAAACGCGCGTGGTCCACCCCGTTGTAAACGACGCTGATGCGGGCAGCCGGCACCTCGAAGCGCTCCACCAGGTCTCGGCGGGTGCACTCGGAGACGGCGATCACCCGACGGGCAGCGTGAGCGGCCCGGCGCTGGGTCATCCGCAACTGCATACGAACGCCTGGCGTGAACCAGCGCGGCTCGACGGCGGCGAAGACGTCGTGAATGGTGACAACCTGTTCGCAGGGCGCCCAGACGGGCAACGTCCCGGTGGGCGAGTGGAACACCTCGCGATGATCGCGCGCCAGCGCCAGGGGCAGGGCCAGGTGCTTCCAGGCGACCGGCGGCGCCTTGAGCTGGCGCAAAACGACACCCGGCGGTGGCGGCTCGTGCACCGTCTGCCGCGGCACGTCGGCGTAGACGATGACCTCCGACGGGTGCGCGGCCGACAGTTCGCGCGCCAGGTACAGCGCGTTGTTGACGACGCCAGTGCGCTGGCGCAGCACGTCGCGCCCGTCAAAACCGACGCGTGGCACCCGCCGTCACCTCGTCGAAAACATGCGCCAGGTCACCCGCGAGCCGGCGCCGATCGAAGCGGGCGATCTCGGCGGCGCTCGAACGTCGTTCGCGCTCGGCGTAGGCCTGCCGCAGCGTGCAGGTGATCGCCTCGACGGAGTCGGCGGCTGCCAACCAGCCACCACCTGTGGCGTCGAGTACGTCGGCTGACGACGACTCGGCCGGCGCGACGGCGATCACCGGCCGCCCGACAGCCAGGTATTCGAAGAGCTTGCCGGGAACGGTCGCTTCGGCCCCGGGCGTCGTGTTGGCCACCAGCAGCAGGGCATCGGCCGAGCGCATGGCGCGAATGGCCGCGACATGCTCGGCCTGATCGAGCCGCTGCACGCGCGAGCCCAGGCCACTGGCGTCGACCTCGCGGCGCGCCGCGGCGTCGAGGGTACCCAGCAGAGTCAGCCGAAAGTCTTCGGCAAAGGCGCGATCGGTGTTCACCAGGTGGCGCGCCGCCTGAAGAAAGCTGGCCAGACTGCGACCGTAATACAGCGCTCCCGCGTGCAGCACGTGCCAGCCACCCTGCGCTTCAGGCGGCGCGGGCTGCGCGAATTGGAGCGGGTCGAAGCCGTTCGAGACGACGCCGAAGTGCGCGGCGGGCAGGTCGGCGTACTGGCGGCGGAACGCCTCAGCCATGCGATCGGTGACGAGGATCACGCGGTCGGCGCTGCGAATGGCGGCCGCCTCGAGTCGTCGCTCGAGCCGATCGCGCCAGGCGGGATAGTCGGGAAAGATGGCGCGGTTCCAGCGATACCAGCCGTCGCGCAGTTCGGCGACCCACGGCTTGCGAGTGATGCGCCTGAGGATCAAGCCCAGGACGTGGCTGGTGAAGGGCCCGCTCGACGAATACGCGACGTCGTACGGCTGCCGCCGCGCGGCGGCGAGGGCAAACGGCAGCCACCCCGCGTGGGCATCGGGAAAACGCTTGAGGTGGCCGAGGTGACTCTTCAGGGTCGCGGGCGTGGGTTGACTCGTACGGTTGGCGGTCTCACGGGTCACGGTTTGGGGGGATCGCGCTGGCGCCGGCTCCCAGGATCGTGTCCGCACCACGCGCACGCCCTCCGGTACCTCCTGCAGCAACTCTTCGTCACGGTTCGCCGCCCACGCCGCGCCCGGCGTGATGACCGTCGGCTGCCAGCCGTACTCGGGCAGATAGCGCGTGAAGGCCAGTGCCCGATTCGATCCCGAGCCGCCCGCCGGCGGAAAGTGGTGCGCGAGCATCAGCACACGCCCGCCGCCTCGTCCGGGCTCAGCCAGCAACCGACCCGTTGGGCGCCAGAATGCGGTGCAGGCCCTCGTCGATCTGGACACGCGGCTCCCACCCGAGCACCTCGCGCGCGCGCTCGATGCCGGCCCGCTTGAAGCGCTCGTCGAAACCGCGCGGCGGCACGTGGACTACCGGCCCGCCGATGATCTCGGCAATGCGCTTGACGCTGACCTCCTGGCCGGCGCCGATGTTGATCGGCTCGCCGCGGCCCACGCGATCGGACTCGGCCGCCAGCACGTTCGCGCGCACCACGTCGCCGACCCAGGTGAAGTCGCGCGTCTGCAGGCCGTCGCCCTGGATGGTCATCGGCTGACCCTGGCGGCGCTGGTCCAGGAAAATGCTGATGACCAGCCGATACGTGCCCTCGGTCACCTGGCGCGGTCCGTACACGTTGAAGTAGCGCAGGCAGACCGTCTCCAGCCCATAGATATGGGCGAAGTTGCGCGCGTAGATCTCGCCCATGAGCTTCTGGCATGCGTACGGGTTGAGCGGGCCGGGCGGCATGTCCTCGGTGAGCGGCAGGGTCGGCTGGTCGCCGTAGACCGACGACGACGACGAATACACCACCCGTCGCACGCCGGCGTCGACCGCCGCCTTGAGCGCGCGCAGCACACCGGTGACGTTGACTTCGTGCGTGCCGACAGGGTCCTCGATCGAGCGCGGCACGCGCGGCATGGCCGCGGTGAGAAAGACCACTTCGCGGCCGTGCAGGGCGCTCACCAACCGTTCGGAGTCAGTGGCGATGTCGACTTCGGCGAGCGCCGCCGCCGCATTCAGATTGCGGCGATAGCCCGTCGAGAAATTGTCGACGACGACCACGTCGTCACCCCGCTCGACCAGCGCATCGACCAGGTTGGAGCCGATGAACCCCGCCCCGCCCACGACTGCCGCTTTCATGCGCAGGATGCCTGCCAGTCGCGCGCGCCGCGGCGTTGGGCCAGTGCGGCTTCGAACAGCCTCAGCGTGTCGCCGGCGACGTTCGGCCAGCTGAAGGTTCGCTGCGCCCGCTGCCGGCCCGACTCGATCAGTCGCCGCCGCAGGTCAGGCCGGCTCAGCAGCGCGTCGATCGCCACGGCCAGCGCCGATGCGTCGCGCTCGGGCACGATCAGTCCTGCCTCGCCGATGACCTCGGGAATGGCGCCCGAGGTCGAGCCGATCACCGGCACCCCCGCGGCCATGCTTTCGGCCAGCACACGCCCAAACTGCTCGCGGTGCAGCGGCAGGATTGTCACCGACGGCAAGACCAGCACATCCAAGGCCTTCAACAACGAAGGTACCTGTGCGTACGCCACAGATGACAGCACATGCACCCGCGGACCATGCAACTCCCCGCGCAGCGAGCCATCGCCGGCCAGCACCAGCGACGCCGGCGTGACCAATTGCCGCGCCGCCTCGAGCAGCACGTCGAGGCCTTTGACCGGCTCGAAACGGCCGATGAAGCCGACCCGTGGTCGCGGGATGCCCTCGAGCGCCAGTGGTTCGGCCGAGGCAAATCTCTCGACGTCCACACCCAGTGGGATCACGTCAATCGGCTTGCGCCGCATGCCGTGCCGTTCGAGGACAGGCGGCACGTCGGCGCTGGGCGCATGCGCGCCGTCCGCCCCGCGCAGGACGGCTCGCTCGATGGCCCGATACGGCCAGCGCCAGTGCCGGTCGACATTCACCGCCGAGTAGAACACCAGGGCGGCCCGCGGCGCGAGCAAGTTGCGCAAGACCAGCGCCTGCAGGGCCACCAGCGAGAAAGGCTCCTCAAAAAGGTCGATAACGTGCGGCCGCGCACGACGGATCGCCCCGACGAATCCGCTGGCGTACACGTGGCGCGTCCCATTGCCCGTGAAGAGCGTTTGGCCGACGTGCCAATCCGCCAGTGGGCAGGGCGCGGCGTCAACGCGGCGCCCCTCCTCGAACCACCATGAGGGCGTGAGCAGCTCGACCTCGACTCCCGGTTGCCGGCGCAGTGCCTCGACCCGGGCGCGATTCGAGTCGGCCACCGCATTGTGGGCGACGCTCAGGACCCTAAGTGAGGTCGAACGCATCCATCCACAGCTCGGTGCTGAGCGCACGCCACAGCTGCCAGGCACGGTCGGCGCGGCGTTCCACGTGCTCGCGAATGCACGTATCGACTGCCGCCTGCGACAGCACGTCGCGACTGCGCCGACCTGGATCACGCAGCACCTGCAGCGCCGCATCCCCGCGCGCATCGCGCAGCCAGTTGCCGACCGGCGTGGGGAAGCCCTTCTTGTCGCGCCGCCACACAATCGAGTCTGGCAAAAGTCCGTCGAGCGCGCGTCGCAGCCCATACTTCGACCACCCCGCCGAGCGTTTGACCTGGTCTGGCAGCGCAAATGCCAGCT
>JAFAWJ010000889.1 GCA_019242065.1 Chloroflexota bacterium | reverse complement strand
TCTTTGGATTGCGCCATACTCTCTACCTGCTCGACCACGTCGTATACGGCATCGACGAGGCGCCGATCGCGGCCCGGGGTGTTGGGGTCCGCGAAACGGGTACCGGCCGGCGGGGGCTCCCCGCGTCGATATTTGCCGCTGAGCAGTCCGCCGGCGATCGGGCTCCAGGGGATCAGCCCGATACCGAACGTCTGGGCCATCGGCACCAGCTCGCGTTCGACACGCCGATCGAGCATGTTGTAGGGCGGTTGCTCTGATACGAAGCGATTCAGTCCCAGCTCTTTGGCCACCCACAGCGATTCGACCACTTGCCAGGCGCCGAACGTGCTCGTGCCGATGTAGCGGACCTTACCCGAGCGGACCAGGTCGTCCAGGGCGCGGAGTGTCTCGTCGATGGGTGTGTTCGACTCCGGTCGGTGGACCTGGTACAGGTCGATGTAGTCCGTCTGCAGCCGCTTCAAGCTCGCTTCGCACTGCTCGATAATGTGGCGGCGGCTGTTGCCGAAGGCATTCGGATCGTCGTCGGCCATGCGTCCGTGGACCTTCGTAGCCAGGACGACGTGCTGGCGTTTGCCATTGCGCTTGAGGGCAGCGCCGGTAATCTCTTCACTCTGGCCGCGCGCGTAGACGTTGGCGGTATCCAGGAAGTTGATGCCCGCGTCCAGTGCGCGATCGATGATCGTGGTCGACTCGTCGGCGGCCGTACGCCGGCCGAACATCATGCAGCCGAGACACAGCGATGTGACCTGGACACCGGTGCGGCCGAGGGATCGGTACTCCATAGCTACTCTCGGTCGAGAATAACAGACTGACCCGACATTCCCTCGCGCAGCGCGCGTGCCCGCGCCGCGGTCGTGCTGGCCAACTGCTCCAGAAACTGGACGTCCTCGGCGCCGAATTCGGCGACGTTGTCGCTGTCGACGTCGAACTGGCCGACCACCTCGCCCTGGTCGCGGATGAGCACGACCAGTTCCGAGCGCGTCCCCAGCGAACACGCCAGGTAGTTGTCCAGGGTCCGCACGTCGTCGACGACTATGTTCGCGTCGCGGGCGACGGCCGTGCCACACACGCCGACGCCGACGGCAATCGAGGTGTGCTCCGTCGGTGCGCCGACATACGGGCCAAGCCTCAGGGTGTCGCCGACCAGCAGGTACACACCCACCCAGTGCCACGCGGGCCGATGCGCCCGGATGCGCGTCACGACCTCGGCGAAAAAGTCCTCGACGGGCATGTCCCGAGTGCCGAGTGATTCGATCTCGCCAACGAACGCCAGGTCGGCAGCGGTCAGCATGTTCGAGATTATGGCGAACAATCGGCCGCTGCCGTGGTGGGCTACGATGGCGACGCCGACCGGCCCTGCGACTCAGCATCAAGAGAAAGGAACCCACCCACCGTGCCTACAACACCCGATCATGTGCTGACCACGCACGCGGGCAGCTTGCCGCGGCCGCCGGACTTGCTGCAGATGATGTTCGACCGTGGCGCTGGCAAGCCCGTCGACGCGGCCGCGCTCGAGGCGCGCATCGCTTCGGCGGTCCAGGAGATCGTCCGCACTCAGCGAGACATGGGCATCGATCTCGTGAGCGACGGCGAGATGAGCAAGACCGGTTTCAGCACCTACATTTATGAGCGGCTGACGGGCTTCTCGGGTCAGGGCGAGTTTTTTGCGACCGACGTGGCCGATTTTCCCGAGCTCGCGATGCGGTTGTTCGCGACACCCACCGCCGCTCTGATCGTGATGCCGAACTGCGAGGGTGCGATCGAGCCGCGCGACCAGGCCGCGGTCAGTCGCGATATCGCCAACTTCAAGGCCGCGCTGGGCGACGACGTGTCCGCTGGCTTCCTGCCCGCGGCCACGCCTGGCCAGATTACCTTCAATTTCGTCAACAAGTTTTATCCCAGTCACCTGGCGTATCTGGAGGCCGCCGCGCAGGCGATGCAGCCAGAATACGAGGCCATCGCCGCGGCCGGACTGACGTTGCAGCTCGATTCTCCGGACCTGGCGATGGCTGGCCACTCCGGCACGGTCGGAACCGACCTGACCAATCTGCAGGAACACATCGAGCAGGCGATTGGCGTGCTCAACGACGCCACGCGCGCCATTCCGCCGGAACAGATGCGTCTCCACGTGTGCTGGGGGAATTACGCCGGTCCGCACCACAAGGACGTGCCACTGCGCGACATCGTGCGGCCGATTCTTCAGACACGCGCCAAAGCCATCTACGTGGAAGCGGCCAATCCTCGGCATGAGCACGAGTGGGAGGTCTGGAACGAAGTGGCGCTGCCGCCGGACAAGGTGCTGATCATCGGAGCAATCGACGTTCTGACCAACCACGTCGAGCACCCGCGGTTGATCGCGCAGCGGATCGAACGCTTCGCCCGCATTGTCGGTCGTGAACGGGTGATCGCCGGGACTGACTGTGGCTTCGGTACGTTCGCTGGCTGGTCGGCGTGTGATCCGAAGGTCGCCTGGTTGAAGCTCCAGACACTGGTGGACGGCGCCCGCGAGGCAACCCAGAGCCTGTTCGGGTCGGCCGCCGCAACGACTTAACCACTTCAGTTTCAGTGCCGAGTGGGTGGCTCAGTTACGATGCGGGCGCCCACAATGGCCGAACAATTCAGCTTGACGGTCGACCGCAACGCACCGGTGCGGATGCGCGATGGCACCCTGCTGTTCGCCGACGTCTATCGGCCCGCCGCGCCCGGCCGCTACCCCACGCTCCTGCAGCGCACGCCGTATGACAAAGCCGCCCTCGTCACGCTCAGTTCGTTCGTCCTGCGCGCCACGACCGCTGGCTACGCCGTGGTCTGCCAGGATGTGCGGGGTCGGTTCACCTCAGAGGGCGAGTTCACCACCTTCGTACACGAGCGCGAGGATGGCGAGGATACGCTGGAGTGGCTGGTCCACCAACCCTGGTGTAACGGTCACGTGGGGATGTTCGGCCAGTCCTACGTCGGACTAACTCAGTGGCAGGCGGCGTTGAGCGGCCACCCAGCGCTCGAGGCGATTGTGCCGACCGTCACCGCCGACAACTATCACGACGGTTGGACCTACCAGGGTGGCGCGTTCGAACTGTCGTTCAATTACTCGTGGACGCTCTCCAACCTGATTCTCAATACGATCACGCGGCACCAGCTGGACGATCCGTCGGCGGTTGCGGACTATCAGCGGACGCTGGACGAAATCGACTCCATGCCCGACGGCTTCGCGCGTCTGCCGCTGGCAGGCCAGCCAGTCCTGGCGAAGTACGCCGCGTACTACGACGACTGGTTGGCCCATCCGACGTACGACGCTTTCTGGAGCGGACTCGACGTCTCGCGCGGCTACGCACGCATGAGCGTCCCGGCCTTCAACATCGGCGGTTGGCACGATATTTTTCTCAAAGGCACGCTGGGAAACTTCACCGGCATGCGC
>JAFAWJ010000668.1 GCA_019242065.1 Chloroflexota bacterium | reverse complement strand
GGGGGCCAAGCCACGTTCCCCAGAGGGGACCCCTTCTGGGTGGGGCGAGCTCACCGCGAGGAGTGCGCCAGGTCCGCGTGGCGACGTAGTGTGCCGAGAACCATGTTCCCCAGCGGGGACTCCTCGAGGAAGAGCGAGCTTGACCGCGAGTGACACCACCAGGTCCGCCTGGCGCAGTGGTGGGGCTCGAGAATCTGTTCCTTCGGAGGGGACCCGTCGGGGAAGGCAAGCTCACCCCGACTGACACCACTAAGTCGGTGTGGCGCCGCAGCGGGCCCGAGAACCAATTCCCGGAGGGGACCCCCGCGGGAAGGGTTATGCGGGGTTCACGCCCGCGGCGTACTGGATGCCACCCAGGAGGTGATGGAGGAACAGGTCTTCGGAGTAGCTGTCGATGGTGTGACCGCCGGCGGTGTACCAGGCGCGACCGCCGTCGTAGGCGTGGTACCAGCTCCACGGGTGGTCAGCGCCCATGTGACCGCCGCTGTAGGTGGACTCGTCCAGCGTCACCAGCACGTGGATGCCCGGGACGTCGCGGGGGTTCGTCTGAAAGTCGTACCACTCGTCAGTGCGCAGCCACGCTGAGGGCAGGCCGGTCGTGGACGGATGGGTGGCGTCTTCGACGCGCAGCACGGCCGGCTGGATGTCGGGATGGTCGGCGAAGTAGGCTCCCACCAGTCCGCCGTACCACGGCCAGTCGTAGCCGGTATCGGTGGCCGAGTGGACCCCCACAAAGCCGTTGCCAGCTTCGATGAACCGTTGGAACGCCGTCCGCTGACCGTCATCCAGGATATTGCCCGTGGTCGAGAGGAAGACGACGGCCTGATACGCGGCGAGCGTGGCATCCGAGAAGACCTGGGGGTCTTCGGTGGCGTCGACGTCGAAGCCATGCTGGGCGCCGAGGGTCTGCAGGGCGTCGATGCCGGCGGGGATCGAATCGTGGCGAAACCCGGCCGTCTCGCTGAACACGAGAATGCGCGCGGGGTGTTGCGCCTGGGCCGCCGCGGGCGCGCCATTGATGGCCAGGAGCACCAGCACGGCGATGAGTACCGCTCGCGACACACGCAACTTCTCCAACGTTCGCGACCTTCCCAACGACTTCACCTGTACAGTACGCCGTCTTCCAGCCCAGGTCACAGCTACTGACGACGCTGAGCGGCCCTGTCCGACGATATCGCACGCGTGCTCGCGGGCGTAGACTCTGAGCAGTACCCGGGCGTGTTCATCTGTATTTGCCATCTCGTTACTCGCACTCAGATCGAATCAGCCGTCGACTCGGGAGCACGCACCCTCGAGCAAGTGGCCGAGTGTAATTCGGCTGGCACCGATTGCGGTAAGTGTCGGCGCAACATAGAACGCATTCTCGATGCACTGAAGGAGACCCATGCAAGGGAACCCGCGAATCATTGACCTGCTCAATCAGCTGCTGTCACTCGAGCTACGAGCCATCAACCAGTACTTTCTGCACGCCAAGATGTGCGAGAACTGGGGCTACGAGCGCATGGCCAGGCGTCTCCGCGAGCAGTCGTTCGCCGAGATGAAAGACGCCGAGGCGCTCGTCGACCGCGTGCTCTACTTCGAAGGGCTGCCCAACCTGCAACGCTTCGATGCCTTCATGGTCGGCGAAACCGTCCCCGAGCAACTTCAGCTTGCGCTGGAGCTCGAAAACGAAGCAGTGACGCAGATCAGCGGCTTGATGGCGGCGTGCGTCGAGGAGGGCGACACGGCCACGCGCGAATTTCTGGCTCCCGGGCTGCTAGATGAGCAGGAGCACATCAGCTGGATCGAATCGCAACTGACGCTGGTCAAGCAGCTTGGCGAAGCGAACTACCTGACTCAACAGGTCCGCGAGTAGCGTACCCTGATGGTGACGATGTTCTGGACGTATCGTGTCGCGGACGTGCAGCGCTGGGCGGATTCGATGGCGGTGCTCAACGCCGACGACGCGGCGGCGCGTGGGCGGCGCGACCAGTATGGGATGGTGCGGCGCTGGGTGTATCGTTCGGTGGACGATCCACAGGAGGTGATGCTGGTGGCGGAGTTTCGCACACGCGAGGGTGCGGAGGCGCTGCTGACGGATCCCGAGGGCATGCGACGGTGGTACGAGCGGACGGGGCTCGAGGTGTTTCCTCCCGTTTTGATTACGGAGAACTTGACCGATCTCAACTGGACACGGGAAGCGCGATGACGAAGCGCGCGCCGCCGGCTTCGGGGAATTCGGCGCGGATGGTGCCACCGTGCAGCTCGACGATCTCGCGGCTGATGTACAGGCCCAGCCCCATGCCTGCCGCGTTCGATTGGCCCTCCCCCGCCTGATAAAAGCGCTCGAAAATATGCTCGCGGTGGTCGGCCGGAATGCCAGGACCGTGATCGCGAACCGCGATCTCCACACGGTCGGCAACTGGCATCGACAGCTCGATTTCAATCGGTCCGCCCTGGGGACTGTATTTGATCGCATTGTCCAACAGGTTGGTCAGCACCTGCTCCACGCGCAGCGCGTCGATGTTCATCCACGGCAAATTGCCGCCGACCACCGTCAGCGTATGCTGCTGCGTCTGGTTTTGCATGGCGGTGACGATCTCCGCCACTAACGCGTCCACGTCCACCACCCGCAGCTCCAGCGCGAGACGACCGGACTGGATGCGAGAAATATCCAGCAATTGCGCCACCAGCCGGCGGAGCTTGTCGGACTGCTGGTTGACCACCGTCAGCGCGTGGCGCAAGCGGGTACGGTCCAGCTCACCGCCCTGGTCCAGCGCACGCAGCGTCAGCTGCGCAAAGCCGCGCAAACTGGTCACCGGCGTTTTCAGCTCGTGGGCCGCCACCGATAGGAAATCCTCACGGGCGCGAACCGCGTCCTCTGCGGTATGAATCGCCGCCTGGGCCTGCGCATATAACTGCGCATTTTCGACAGCCAGGGCCGCGCGACGAGCAAGGTCTTCGGCCAGCGTCAGGTCTGCCACACCGTAATGTCGGCCCGATTCCGCGGTGGTGACCAGCGCCAGGGTCCCCAGCAGGCCGCGCTGACCCGGTAGGGGTACGACGATGGCGGAGCACGGCGCGAGCTCGCGCCACAGCCGCAAATGCGCTTCATCGCGGCTGATCGACTGCAGCAGCGCATCGTCGATCTGCGGGATCAGTCGCGACTTACCCGCCCGCAGGACTTCCATGACCGGGTTGGACGCCCGTACTTCAGCCTCCAGGAGCTGGCGCCGCGGACCAGCCGCGCCGCTGGCCACCGTGCGCAGGGTGCCGACGTCGCCAACCAGGTTCAGGATGCACCAGTCCGCCAGACGCGGCACGACCGATTGGGCGACCTTTTCCAGGGTGGTCTCGTAGTCCAGCGAGGACGTCAGCTGAGCGCTGGCTTCAGCCAGAAAGCTCATGCGCGCCTGGGCGGCCTCCGCCTCGGCTCGCGCGGCTTGCTCGCGCAGGAGCTGGATACGCTCCGCTTCGGCCTGTTTGCGCTCGGTAATGTCGTGGCCCATGCCGATCGCAAACTGGGGTTGGCCATCCGCGTCGCGAACCAGGGCCATTGCCAGCTGGGCCCAGATGAGACGCCCGTCTTTCGCGAAGAAGCGCTGTTCCGTCTCGTAGCGCTCGGAGCGACCCTCGGCGAGCTCCATGAACTGGTGAAAACCGGCTTCGGCATCCGCAGGGTGGGCATACTCGGCCAGGATCACGCGTCCGCGCATCTCGTCTTCGCCCATGCCAAGGATCGCCTGCAGCGCCCGGTTCGCGGCCAGAATGCGGCCCTGCATGTCGGCAACCGCGATTCCGAATGGCGCGCCCTCGAAGATCGCTCGAAAGCGGGCCTCGCTGTCGCGCAAGGCTTGCTCCGCCTGGTCGCGCTGGGTGAGGAGTGCCTGACGAATTGTCTCCTGTTCGGCCAGAATGCGCTCGGCGATCTGGTGGGCGAAGCCGCCACTGACCTCGGCCAGGACGGCCGCCAGGCGCGGCAGGAGGGGCACCAGGTCAGACTCTGGCAGGTCGGCGACCAGCAGACGGCCCAACACTTCCAGGGTGCGGCTCAGGGCGAGCGGTCGGGCGTAGCCGATCTGGACGAGCTGGATGCCGACTGACTGAGCTCGGGACGGCACGAACGGCTCGCTGGCGAGCGCATCCAGGACGCGCTCCGTCAGAGAGGCCAGCGTCTGGCGCAGGGCGGCGGCGCTCAGCGCCGCGTAGCCGGTCGGCGCGAGGGCAGCCTTCCAGTCATCGACGATGGCGTCGCGCCGACTCAGGAGCGTATGGTGCAGCTCTGCCCAGTCGCGGGCAATCGGCTGAGTCATGCCGTGCTCTTGTGACGATACGTTAACAAAGTTGCCGCCCTGAGCACGGGTGATCTTGGGCTGCGCGGTTAGGGGTATGCTCGGGGTGCGATTTCGCTCGGTGGCACACAGACTTGATGGTGAGTAAGGCGCAGCCGCGGATCCTGGTCGTCGACGATGATACGAGCATTCGCAGCTTTGTCGAGATGGCGCTGGATAGCGTGGGTTACGCCGTGTCCACGGCTGGCAACGGGGTGCAGGCGCTGGAAGTGACTGATCAGGTGCAGCCTGATTTGATTCTGCTCGACATGCGCATGCCGGTGATGGACGGGTGGACTTTTGCGCGGACGTATCGGCAGCAGGCGGGGCCGCATGCGCCGATCGTGGTCATTACCGCGGCGACGGACGCAGGGGAGCGGGCGGCGGAGATTGACGCGGATGGGTATCTGGGGAAGCCGTTTGATCTGGATGAATTGCTGGGGCTGGTGTCGCGGTATACGGGGAGAGAGCACTGACAATCTTCTCTCAAGAGGAGCGGGGTAAGCTGGGGGCTGGAGAGAGGAGCGGCATCGATGCCTAGTATTGAGCGTGCTGGCGCCACTATTTATTACGAGGACCACGGCGATGCGTCGTTGCCGGCGCTGTTGTTGCTTGCGCCGGGCGGCCTGAATTCGACCATCGACTTCTGGACGCGTATGCCCATCAAGCCCCTGGACGCCTTCGCCGGCGAATTTCGGCTCATCGGCATGGACCAGCGCAACGCGGGCGCGCGGTCCAAGGGTCCGCTGGTGGCCAGCGACCCGTGGCGCATGTACGCCGAAGATCAACTGGCGGTCCTGGACCACCTGGGCGTCGACAAGGCGCAGGCGATCGGCAGTTGCATCGGGTCGTCGTTCATCTTCGAGCTGCTGAAGCTGGCGCCCGAGCGGATCGTGGCTGGCATTCCGATGCAGCCCATCGGCGAGGACGACACCAACCCGGGCGTCTTCGGCCCAGACATGTGGCGGCCGTGGGGCCAGAACCTGATCGACAATGGCGCCACGTTCTCCATGGACGACGTCGACGCCTTCGGCCACGGCCTGTTCGACCCTGGCTTCGTCTTCACCGCCACCCGCGACGAGCTGAAGTCGTTCCAGACGCCGCTGCTCCTGATGTTCGGCAACGATCGCGCGCATCCGCGCGGCGTCTCGGAGGAGGTTGGCAAACTGTTGCCGAACGTCCAGATTATCGAGGAGTGGAAGGACGAAGCGGTGGTTCCGCAGGTGACCGAGCAAATGCGGTCGTTCTTGCGGGCGCATCAGCTGGCGAGTGCGCGATGACCGCGGACACCGTGCAGCGGCCGCCCGCCACGCGCAAGGTGGTCGGAGACACGTCGGAGGTCGACGCCGTAGACAAGCCAGGACAGAACGAGGAGGTGCGGCCGTCGGAGATAGGCGCCGCACGCAGGCAGGAACAACAAGAGAAGGAGCGACCGCCACAGCAGGACGAGCTGCTGTGCACGATCTGCCACATGCCCTCCTGCTGGCGCTAGCCCTGAGTTAGACCGCCCCCAGCACAGCTTTGCGGTGCAGCGCGCTGATGATCTCGTCCACGGTGGCCGAGGTCCAGATCCGCCAGAACGGCGAGTCGATCAGCGCGCCGAACTCGCGGTCCGCCCGCGTGCGTGTTTGGTCGGGCGACTCGCCCGGCCGCGGGGCGCGGATATTGTGCACGACCAGGCGCTCCTTGTCGTAGATCGCCGCGTACTCGGTGAAGTGGTACAGGTACTTCAGGTCGCGCGTGTAGAAGGCGCACACCGGAATCGACTGGTATGACTGGCCGTCTTTGTGATTGAGAAACTGTGCCATCAGGTCGGCGTTGCTGTCGGGGGCCTCGGCCAGGCTGGGCACGTTGGCGGATGAAAATTTCTGTCCGTCCCGATTGAAGATGCGCAGCTCCATGCCCGTGTCAGCCGCGATGCGAGCGAAGGTGGGCACGTCGCGACGACAGTCGGATGACCAGTCTTCGGAGATGGCCAGCATGCGGGCCGGTCCGTTGGGCTGAGCCACCAGCCACTTCAGCGCTGCCAGTTGATCGTCCGTCAAGCGAGCGGCGTGGAACGCTGCGCGGAAAAACGGGGCGCGGTCAACGCGCGGTGCGCCGCCGCTGCCCTCGCGCGCGAGGTTCTGGGCGGAAGCGATGTAGGTGACGTAGTCGTCGAACATCATGCCCTGCGCATAGCGTTCTGGCGAAAGAGCTGACGGAATTGGGGTGTACTCCTTTCGGGTTGACTGCGAGTTTACAATGGTCAACCGCGATGCAGTACGTACGCTCGGTGGACTTCTCGGCCTTTCCGGCCGGCGCATTTCACAGTCAGCGGCTGGCGGACGCAAGCACGGGGTTGGACAGCTGCCTGTGTCTTTCGACCCGCGTGCCGCCCGGGACGGGGACGACCACCGGGCTGCATACCCACCCCAGCGATCAGCTGTACTACGTGCTCAGGGGCACGATGCACGCGCGGGTCGGCGAGCGGACCTATGAGGTGAGGCCGGGCAACCTGGTCATCATTCCGGCTGGCACGCCGCACTGGAACTGGAACGAAGGCTCGGAGGACGAGCTGCATTTCGAAGTGATCGTCCCGACTCCGCCGTCGGGCACTCCGCTGGTGACGCCACTTGGGGACAACCTTCCGGAGCATGCCGGACTGGACGGATTCGAGGTGGTGCGGCCGCTGGACGAGTCGCGCTTCGACGCCGCGCGGTTCTCTCAGGTGGTGCTGGCGGACCGGTCTACCGGGTTGGATACGTTGAGTCTGGGGGTGTTTCGCGTGCCGCCGGCGACGCAGGGGCCGGCGCTGCATATGCACCGCTTCGACCAGATCTATTACATGATCAGCGGGACTATGGAGCTGGAGCTTGGCTTCCAGCGGTATACGGTGGGGCCGCATACGCTGGTGACGATTCCGGCTGGCATGCCGCATCGCAACTGGAATGCGTCGGCGGATGAGGCGGAATATCACATCAACTTGCGGGTACCGGAGCCGGCGAGCGGGGACAGCGCGTGGGACGTGCCCGTGACGCTTGGCGAAGCGTGGGGGCCCGGCTAGGCCCCAGTCTCCTTCTACGTGATCGAGTCCAGGCGGACGGCGCGGGACTCGGCGCTGCTGCGCTCGATGGCTTCGATCAGCGTGTGGCGCACCACGGCGTGGTCGAAGTTCGGCTGGTAGGTGTCGCCCTCGGCCAGGCTGCCGGCGTAGCGCTCGTAGGCTTGCGCCACGTTGAACGGCGAACCACTCGGCGTCGCCTCGGGCACCAGTCGGAAGCGGCGCGGCGGCTCCATCGGCTCCAGCGGATCCTTGCCGCGCGAGCCGACGATCTTCGTCCCACCCTGATTGAGCGAGCCGGCGGTCAGGACCAGCGTCCCTTCGCGTCCGAAAATCTCGAATCGGGTTCCACTCGGATTGGCGGGCACCGTGGTCACCAGGAACGCCACCTGTCCGCCGCTGACCAGCCGACCTGACACGCTGATCCAGTCTGGTGCATCAACCTTGATGGTCTCGCCCGTCTCCGGGTTGTGCCATTCGCTCAGGTTGACCGCCAGCCGCGCCGAGACCTCCTCGAACTCACCCAGCAGGTAGCACAGCCCGTCGATGGCGTGGCCGCCGGCAATGGTGAGCGTATTGGCGCCATTGCGGCGGTCGCCCTGCCAGATGCGACCGGCGCCGCGCTCGGTCACCGCCTGGCTGGTGGACACGAAATTGACCGCGAGCACTTCGCCGACGTAGCCGTCGCGGATCAGCTCGCGCACGTACATCATGCTGGGATCGCTCTGCGACTGGAGGCCGACCGCGGTGCGCAGCGAGCTGGCGTTGGCGAGTCTGGCCATTTCCTGAGCTTCGGCGAGATTGGCACCCAGCGGCCACTCGCAAAACACGTTCTTGCCGGCCTCGAGGGCCTGCATGACCAGGGCGTGATGCCCGGGCACCCGCACGCACACTACCACCAGGTCGATATCGGGGTTGGCGACCATGGCTTCGAAATTGTCGAACGCCAGCTCGGCGCCGAAGGCTTCGGCCGAGGCTTTCGCGGTGTCCGCGTGCGCGGTGCACACCGCTTTGAGCTCGTACTCCGACAGCGCGTGGAGCGCGGGCACGTGCGCGTTCGCACCCCAACCACTGCCACCTTTGGTTGTGGTGGCGCCGACGATGCCTACCCTGATCCTGCCTGGCATGCCACCAGGGTACACATTCAGGCTGCTGTGGCTTGGGCGTGCGCGGCGGCTTCGCGCGGACTGTGCGCCGGGCGCAGGGCGGAAGCGAGCGCGGCGACCAGGGTGATTCCGAAGGACACCAGGAATGCATGGTGCAGACCCTGCTCGAAGGCGTATTGGACGTCGGGCATATCCGACATGCCGCCGCCGTACAGGAACACGCGGAACATGACTTCTTCGGGAATCTGGCTGAGGACCAGCGGAAAGGCGATGGCGATACTCAGCATCTGGCCGGTGTTGGCGACCATGGTGTTGATGCCCGAGGCGGTCCCACGCTGGCGGGGCGGCACGGTGCTCATCAGCGCGTTGACGTTCGGCGAGGTGAACAGTCCCGAGCCGCCGCCCATCAGCACCATGTACACGGCGAGCTGCCAGTACGGCGTGGCGGTGACGACGGTGCTCAGGCCGAACAGACCGACGGCCGAGACCAGCAGTCCGGCGGTGGCCAGCGTGCGCGAGCCGTAGTGGTCCGACAGGTAGCCGCTGAGCGGACCGACCAGCAGGAACGCGGCGCCGAACGGCGTCATCATCAGGCCGGCGTGCAGCGGGTCCTGGCCATAGGGCCCCTGCAAGAAGAAGATCAGTACGAACAGGACCGCGCCACGCGCCAGACCGTTGAGTCCGCCGGCCAGCGACGCGAAGCCGAACAGTCGATCGCCGAAGAGGCTCAGATCGAGCATCGGCTCCGCGGTACGCAGCTCGATGACCACGAAGGCGATCAGCCCGACGGCAGCGACCACGAACATGCCGTTGACGATCGCCATGGGCAGCATCGGGAAGGCCACCAGCGACAGCGCCATCAGCAAACTGCCCAGGCCGACGACGAACGTCAGGCTGCCCAGCCAGTCGAAACGCTGGTGGGCGGGCAGGCGCACCGGCTCACGCAGGCGCCACAGGCCCCAGAGCGTGCCGAAGATGCCGATCGGCACGTTGATCAGAAAGACCCAGCGCCATGAGATGGCCGTCAGCAGACCGCCTACGACGGGGCCCAACAAGAAGCCGGCCGCGCCGGCAACCTGGTTAACGCCTAGACCGAGTCCGACGCGTCCGTGGCGGAACGCGTCGGCCACGATGGCGGTGCTGTTGGTGATCAGCAGCGCGCCGCCGACACCCTGGACTATCCGGTAGGCCACCAGGTCCCAACCGTGCCAGCCCGGCTGAGCCAGACCCGCGAGCAGTGAGCCAAGGGTGAAGATGGCGAAGCCGGCC
>JAFAWJ010000540.1 GCA_019242065.1 Chloroflexota bacterium | reverse complement strand
GAGTGCCGAACGCGTCAGACCGCCCAGTCCCTCAGGCGGCCGCCGGCGTCAGGTGCGTCCCGCATTGGCCGCAAAACAGCTGCCCGGGCGGATTGACGGTCGCGCACGACGGGCACGTGTTCTCGATCACGTTGGCGGGCTGCTCCGTGGCGGCCGGCAACGGCTCGGTCGCGGCGACCGCCAGCGTCGCGCCACACGCCGGACAGAACTTGTTGGTCGCCGGTACGACGCTCTGACACGCGGCACACACCACCGTGGGGATTGGCGGCGGCGCCGGGACGGGCGCCGGTGCGGGCGCGGGTGCCGCACGAGCCGGGGTCGTCCGTGTTCGAGCTGGTCGGGCCACCGACCGGCGCGCATGCGTGAGCCAGCCGTAGCCGAGGATCAGGATCAACAGAACCAGTAAAAAGAAAACTTCCCAGGGTCCGAATGCCACGCGTCGCTCTATCGCTGCCCGTCAATCACTGAGCCGGAGCATAGGCAATCAGACTTCGACGATCAACTCGACTTCGACGGCGAAGCCCGCGGGGAGCTCGTTGACGCCCACCGCCGTGCGCGCGTGCCGACCCGCATCGCCAAAGACCTCGACAAACGTATCCGAGGCTCCGTTGGCAACGGCCGCCTGCTGGTCGAATCCGGCGGCGCTGTTGACGAACGCGCCCACGCGTACCAGCTGCTTGACGGAATCCAGAGAATCCAGCACCGTTAGCAAGGCGGCCAGACAGTTCAGCGCGCACATGCGCGCCGCCTCGCGGCCCTGCTCGATACTCAGCTCCTGACCGAGCTTGCCTTTGTATTCGCGCTCGGCGGTCCCCGAGATCTGGCCCGCGGTGTACATCAGGTTCCCGACCCGGCGCGCCGGCACATAGTTGGCCAGCGGCGCCCGCGGTGGCGGCAGGCTGAGTCCGAGCTCCTTGAGACGGTCGTCAATACGGCCCATATACCCCGTATCGTAGCGACTCAGCCGGACGCGAAGATCCCGCGAACCTGGACCCACTCTACCGCGAGCTCGGCTCTGGGCGAAGTCAGACCGTGGTGGACGAAAAACCCCAGATAGCCCTCCTGGTAGCGTTCGTCGACGATCTCCGCGGTGACCAGCATGCCGTTCAGCAGGAACGTCAGGCTCGGGCCCACCGCCACCACCTGGAAGCGGTTCGGCGCGTCCAGTCCGTAGCGAAAGAGCATGTCGGGATCGAGCGGACCCGAGACGATCGGCACAAACTCTCCGTCGTAGCTGGCAACGTACACGTGGCCAGCGGGTGAGGTGGCAAACGCGTAATACAGCTCCGCCGATGCCGAGCGGACGAAGACGCCGTACAGGTCGTCGTCGCTGCCCTCGCTCATCGACATCGACGTTTGCAGGATCGTGTCGCGAAACATGAAGTCCGCCGCGGCGATGCCCTGGCTACCGTCGGGCAGCGTGGACACCACGCGCAGGCTGCCATCTTCGTAGCGCGCCACGTCGCGCATTGCTTCGGGCAGCACGGGCTGCTGCGTGGCGTAGTCGAGCGTGAGCAATACAGGTGGTGAGCCCGTCGGTGGCGGCACGCCTCGATCTAGCCTGCCAGCGTCGTCTCTTTGGTCAACCTGGCGCCGCGCCCCCAGCGCAGATACGCAAAGCCGACCAGTGTCGCGAGCAAGCACACCGCGGCTTCGACCGCCAGGGTGGCCGTGATGCCGTACTGGTCGGCCAGCACGCCAGTAATCGCCCCGCCAATCGGCGTAGTGCCCATGAACAGCAGCGTATACAGGCTCAGGACGCGACCTCGAAAGGCCTCGCCACTCGAGAGCTGCAGCGTGGTGTTGGTGCTGGTCGAATAGATGACGCTGAGCAGTCCGAGCACGGCCAGCAAACCGAGGATGAGCGAGTAGTTGGGCACGACGGCCACTGCCAGCAGCGCCAGCGAAAAGCCAAATCCCGCCAGTGACACGGATCGCAGCCCGGGTGGCAAGTGGGGGGTCAGTAACAGCGCCCCGAGCAGCGAGCCGACGCCCATGGCCGCGTTCAGCGCGCCGAAGCCCACCGCGCCGACATCCAGCGTGTAGCGCGCCAGCAGCGGCAGGACCACGCCGAAGTTGTAGCCGAACAGGCCGATCACCGCGAGCAGCCCCAGGGGATACGCCAACTCAGGAACGTGCGCCGCGTGACGCAGACCGTCCCAGACCTGACTCCACAGCGCACCACGCGCCGCGCGGCGGCTCGTGTACAGCTTGCTGCTGTCGAGCATGAACAACGCCGCGAGCACCGCCAGGTAGCTGACGCCGTTCAAGGCAAAGGCCCAGCCGGCGCCCCACGCAGCCAGAATGATGCCGCCGATACCCGGCCCGACGACCCGCGCGGCGTTGAAGACCGACGAGTTCAGGGCGACGGCGCTCTGGATGTCCTCGCGCGGCACCAGTTCGCTGACGAACGCCTGGCGCGCGGGCGTCTCGAAGGTCGTGAACAGTCCGAGCAAAAACGCCAGCAGATAGATCTGCCACAGCTGGACGTTGCCGCTGAAGGTCACCGCCGCCATCGCGAGCGCCTGCAGCGCCTCGAGCGTGCTGGTGATCATGATCAGGCGCTGTTTGCCGACGCGATCGGCGACGACGCCCGCCACCAGCGACAGTGCCAGGGCCGGGGTGAATTGAAAGACGGTCAGCACGCCCAGCGCGGCTGGCGAGTTGGCCACGTCCAGGACCAGCCAGGCCTGGGCGATGCGCTGCAGCCAGGTGCCACTTTGCGAGACAACCTGGCCGAAGAAATACAGGCGATAGTTGGGCTGCCGCAACGCTCGCCACCCGCGGCCGCCGAGACGGATCGCCGCCAGTCGACCGACCGGCGCCACCTCCGCTGATGGGGATCGGTTGGCGGCCTCAGACGTACTGGACTGGCGTCCGTCGAGTCTTGTCTCGCGAGTTGACGCCATCTCGTCTAGATCCTGCGCAACCGGGGCATGCCGCGTGCCGTCACCTTGCTTCGACTGTACCTCGCGCCGGGCACACGCCCGCGCCAATCAATCCATCGAAAGCCCAGCCTGCTGCCAGGCGTCTGCCATCCAGCGATAGATACCCGCCGCCGAGGCGAGTGCGTCATAGCCCGGACGCGCCTGGCACTGCACGCTCGCTTCAAAGGCGATGGGTCGATCGAATCCCTGTTGCTGCATGAGCCGCAGGTAGCCGGCCAGGTCGAACGCGCCCTCGCCGGCCAGCAGGAACTGGAACTCCAGCTCGCGACCGTCGGGTGCGCGTGCCCGACCTTCGCCGTTGCCGGGCACGCGCCAGCCGTCGTCGGCTGCGTGCGCCGCGACCACGCGACAGTGCTGGTCCTTCACTTCGGCAGCGGCCGCCAGCGGCGCCAGACGCGCCACGCTTTCGTGCATTGGCACGCCCTGGACTTCGAAGTGGCTAACGTCGAAATCCAGTTGGAGGTTGGGGTGATGGATGGCGCTCACCAGCCATTCAGCACGTTCGAGCGAGTCGACCGGCGCATTGACGTGCGGCTCGACGCACACCACGACACCCCGCTCCGCGGCATACTCGGCCAGCTCGCCGAGCCCGTCCACAATGAGCGGCCGGGTATGCTCGCCCTCCAGGTCGCCGGATACGCCGCCGGTGCCCGTATTGAGCGTCGGGACATCGTCGCCGGGGGCCAACTCGACGCACAGTTCGACCGACTGGCGCAAATACTCCATCGCTTTTTGCCTGGACTCAACATCCGGTGCCACCAGTGACTGGTTGCCGATAATCGACGGGAGCTCCAGATCACGCTCTCTGAAGGCTTGCCTGATCCGGCGACGATCGTCGGACGACAGGCACTCCAGTCCGGCAGCATTGTCCACCCGATCTCCGCCGATCTGATAGTGCGGCACGACACTGATGGCAATTGCCCGAAAGCCGATTTCGGCCAGTGCTGGAATGAACGTCGTGTACGGCACCGTGGCCATACTCCAGGTGTTGTAGGCAATTCGCATCAGACCTGTGCTCCACTCCGCTCCAGTCGCTCAAATCCGAGGTATGCGTCAATTTCTTGTTGTTACGCATGTACGCCACCGGAGACAACTTCGGCGAGCGTCACCGGACGGCCGGCACGGTCCGACTCGAAAAGCGCATACACCAGCGCCACGTCGCGCAGCGCAACCTCACCGGTCACCTCCGGTTGCTGGCCGGTGCGAATGCAGCGTGCGAGCTCGTGGTACTCCAGTGCCAGCAGTTTGCGGTCCACGACGGCAAACTCCAGGTCGTAGCGCCATGGTCGCTCTCCACCGAACAGTGCCGCCGCCACCGGATCGAGTGTGTAACTCGGCGCGTAGTCCAGAACGCGTTGATCGCGAAACGTTCCATTATCGTCCAGGTGCAGCTCCACCGGTCGACCATTGCGGTCACCGGGCGACGTGATCGATCCGCGTGTGCCAAAAACTTTGCGCTGGTGGACCGCTTCGCCGTGGCCGGCGTGGTGGTTGATCCA
>JAFAWJ010000537.1 GCA_019242065.1 Chloroflexota bacterium | reverse complement strand
GTACCTCATCGATCCGACGGACGCCGGTCTCGCGGACGCGATCGAGGGTCTTGGCGCGCGGCCAATCGTCGCCGACGCGCTGATGCGCGGCCGCCGCGGCGAGGCGCGGTTGGCGCGCATCGTCCTCAGAGCTGTATTGCGCTAAGCGCTAGTTCGGCGAGCGGCCACCTCGTCGGTTTTGCGCGTGGCCTGCGTCCGGGCGGCCTGCAGCACCTGCTGTCCGCCACCTCCGCGGAATTCGAGCCATGCGGCGACGATGATCGCCTGCAGCAGGCCGGCCAGGGGCGCGGCGAAGAGCGCACCCCAGATGCCGAACACCTCCGTGCCGGCGACCAGCGCAATCAGGCCCGTGGCGGGGTGGATGCCCACGGCCTTGCCCATGATGCGCGGGCCGATCACGTCGCCTTCGATGACGTGGATCACCACGAAGTAGACGATCACGATCACGGGGTGGATCAGGTCGCGGTAATTGGCAATAGTCACGATGAGCGCCGCGGCGCCGGAGATGAACACCCCGAGCACCGGGATGAACTCCATGAAAAAGGCGAGCACGCCGAGCAGCACGGCGTACGGCACGCCGAGGACGGCCATGCCCGCGCCGACCAGCACGCCGATCAGCAGCGCCAGCAGCAGAACGCCGCGAATGTAGCCGCCGATCACGCGGTTGACGATCGACACCAGCTGGCGGGCCCGCGCATTGTTGGCGCGTCCGGGTGTCTCGGTCTTGAGCCACTGGGCGATCCGCGCGCCGTTGGAGCACAGATAGACGCTCAGGATCAGCAGCAAGACCACGTCGATGATCGCCCCGAAGAACTCGGCCAGGCGGGGGAACACGTCGGCAGCCAGCGCACCAATCGACGCCTGCACCTGTCCGACGGCTTGCGACTCCATGTCGGCGGACCAGCCCGGCTGGAAGCCGAGGGGCGTGAGCAGGTCGTCGACATGGGGCTGGAGGGCTTGTGCCTGCTGCGAGTACGTGGGCAAATTGGCGACCAGGTTGGTGGTCTGGTCGATCGCGGTGCCCACGACGTAGGCACCGAAGCCGAAGACCACCGCCAGACCCAGGACGTAGGCGACGGCGATGGCCAGCCCACGCGGCATCCAGCGGCCGAAGAAGTTGGCGAGCGGGGTGAAGGCGAAGGCCAGGACGGCCGCGAGCACGAGGATCAGGATGGTGCGGGTGAAGTGGCTGAGGACCCAGATGGCCAGGATGGCGACCGCCAGCCAGGCGAGGACGATGAGTGGCAGGACGAGGGCCCGCAGCCAGGGGCTGGGCACACCCGCGGGTCGGGCTTGCGACGCCTCGGCGCGCGGATTGTCAGGGCCATCTTGCCCCGGCAGGGCTCTGGGACCGTCCGCGGCCTGACGAGCGCTGCCGTTCGTGAGCGACGCTTCGCGAGACTCGGGCGGACCGTCGGGTTGGTCCGGGCCGCGCGCGGCGCCGACAGGATCAGCGCCCGGGACTTGTGCCATAGCCTCAGGATCGCACGAAGTAGGCCGCGCTGCGAGTCGGTTAGCATTTCGCCAAGACGGAGGACACCGCAGGCATGGCACTCGACACCCCGACGCGGTCGCGCAAACGCGCAAGTCCAGGCAGCAAAAACACCGCCGGACTGGACCTTGACGAGCTGCGTCAGCTCTGGCTGAAGCCGCTGTGGCTCGTGCTGAGCGATGCCTTCACCGACGAGCCGCGCACCCAGATCGTGCCGCACATCTGGAAGTGGTCAGACGTGCGCCCGCGCATTCTCGAGGCGGGGCGGCGGATCTCGGCGGAAGAGGCCGAGCGGCGCGTGCTGATGTACCTCAACCCGGGCCTCAACGGCGCACCCGGCGCCACCCAGACCCTGTTCAGCGGCGTGCAGCTCATCATGCCTGGCGAGATCGCGCCCACCCATCGCCACGTGCCCTCTGCGCTGCGCGTGGTCATCGAGGGCAACGGCGCCTACACGACCGTCTCGGGCGAAAAGACGCTGATGCGGCCCGGTGACTTCGTCACCACGCCCAACTGGGCCTGGCACGACCATGGCAACGAGACCGACGAGCCCATGATGTGGCTCGACGGACTGGACATGCCGTTCGTCCTGGCGCTCGACACCATGTTCTACGAAGACCTGGAGAGCGGCGACGAGATCCAGCCGGTGACGCGCGAGCTGGACGATTCGCAGGGTCGCTACAACCGTGGCTTCCGGCCGCATCGCGACAGCTTTTCTGGCAACTACTCGCCGATCCTCAACTATCGCTACAGCGATGTGAGAGAGACCCTGGCGCTCATGGAGCGAGCCGGTGACGCCGTCTCCGAAGAGGAGGGGGTGATGCTCGACTACATCAACCCCCTCACCGGTGGGCCGACGCTGCCGACGATCGACGCGCACGCCCAGCTCATTCGGCCTGGAGAGCACACGCGCGCGGTGCGGGATACGGCGTCGAGGCTGTACTTTGTTCTGGACGGGCGCGGGTCCAGCATCATTGGCGGGCAACGGCTGGAGTGGGAAAAAGGCGACACGTTCTGCGCGCCGACGTGGGCGTGGCGCGAGCACCTCGTGGGGTCCGGCGGCGAGACCGGTGTGCTGTTTTCGTTCGACGACGCGCCGATTCAGAAGCCCTTTTCGCTCTACCGGCGGCAGACGCTCCTCGAGGGGAACGGCACGCAGAGCTCCCTGTAAGGGTTAGACGCTGGCGACCAGTCTCGTGACGTGGGGCTGCTCGCCGGCGTGCGAGACGGCGGCCAGGTGGCTCCGCATGCGGGCGGCGGCTTCGTCGGCGTCGTGCGCGGCGATGGCTTCCAGGATGCCGGCGTGCACCCGCGCGACGCGCTCGGCGATCGTGCGCGTGGTCTCGGCGCCCAGGTGCTCCAGCTGTGTGGCGCGCAGCGCGGCCAGCGAGGCCCGCAGCGCGCGATTGTTGGATGCTTCGGCCACGGCCTGATGAAAGCTAACCGCCAGGCCCGTAAACGCCTCGGGAGTCTCGATCGCCGCACGCGATTGGTCCACCAGGTCCTGCAGCGCGCACAGCTCGGCGGGGGTGGCTCGCTCGGCGGCCAGGCCGGCGGTCACCGGCTCGATCGCCAGCATGGCTTCGAAGAGTTCGTCGCGGCTCAGGCCCATCAGTCGGAGCTGGATCGAAAACGCGTCGATCAGGCGGTCAGGGTCGCCACTGGCGATGCGCAGGCCGCCGCGGGCGCCAACACGGACGTCGATCAGCCCGCGGGCGGCGAGCGCGCTCACCGCGTCGCGGATGGTGACGCGGCTCACGTTGAAACGCTCGGCCAGGTTGGCCTCGGTGCCGAGCCACTCGCCCGGCTGCAGGCCATCGGAGTAGAAGGCCTGCAGAATCTGGGCGGCGACGTCTGCCGAGGCGCGAGCGCCACGTCGAATCGTGGTTGGAGACGGAGAGAGCGCTGTCGCTCCGAGCCGCCGCGGACTCGGACGAGTCACCGTGTCACGCTCACGGGTGAAGGACGGAGCTCTTGTCGCTGACGATGAACGCCTCGCGCCGCTCCAGGAAGTCCTGGACCAGGCTCGCCAGCGCCTCGGGCCGCTCGGCGGCGGCTTCGTGCCCGGCGTCGTACAGCAGCACGAAGTGACAGCGCGGCATCTTTTCGGCATAGATGCGGCCGAGCTCAGGCGGAGTCAAGCGATCGCGTGAGCCAAAGACGGCCAGCGTCAGCACGTCGAGACCCGCGAGCTGGCTCTCGACCTCTTCGCGTGGCACCCGCCGCAAGCTCCCGAGCAGCGCGCGCCGCTGCGCCAGGAGTTCTGGGGGAGGCGGGGCAGCGAGCGGATGCCGGTCCGGATGCGCATAGAGGTAGTGGTGGAGCTCCGCGGGCGTGCTCACCGATGGAAAGCCGCCCGCGGGCTCGATCGCGCCGCAGCCCTCGAGGACCAGCGTCTCGACGGCGTCCGGCGCACCGATGGCCGCCCACAACGCCACCGCGCCGCCAAAGGAGGTGCCCCACAAGCTGAAGCGCTCCAGACCCAACTGTCGCGCCGCCAACACCAGGGTCGCGCCAATGTCCGCGTGGGACCGGGAGCGTGTGTTGGCTGGCCCGCTGAAGCCGGGGACTTCAAAGGCAATCACGCGGTAGCGTTCGGCGAGCAGTTCGTGCGCACGCGACAACCGCAGCCCGCCGGCGCCGTGGATGTACACCAGCGGCGGTCCGCTACCTGCCTCCAGGTAGCGGATGTGAAAGCCGTCGGCGTCGACGAATTGTTCTTCGAACCGGGTGCGCGTCAGCGTGTCCGTCACCGGACGGCGGTGGCTTCGGGTAAGCGCGGCGTGCCGTCCGGATTCATGCCCATGGCGTCGCGATACGCCTCGGTAATTTCCTCCGGCTGACCGGCCTGGAAGACGAAGCTCTTGGGGTAGCGGAATCCGCCATTGCCGCCGGCCACGTCACGCATGGAGTAGCCCGCCAGGAAGAAGTCACGCCCGATGATGGGCAGCTCCACAAATCGCGCCGCCTCCGGATCGCGGATGATCGCCTTCGGCTCCAGTCCGTCGCGGACCTTTTCCGCTTCCTCCAGCAGCCGACGGCGCATCAGGATGATGCCGCGATCGCTTTCGCCCAGGTGCTCCTGGGTCCGGTCGGCAATCGTCCCCTGACCTACCCAGGCCACAAAATCCTGGTTCATGACGTGCGAGTCCAGCCAGCGACCGGTCTTCTCGTCTTTTATCGGACCCCACCAGTATGGAATGCGCTCCTGACGGAACGGCTCCATCTCCTCCGGAACTCGATCGAAGAACCAGCCGATGCTCAGCGTGTTGTCGTCGTCGATCGGCACGCGCCACTCGAAATGGTTGCCCGTAAACAGACAGTTCGGCCACAAGCACGTGCGGCCGACAGTCCACAGCTCGTCCTTTTCGGATTGGCCTTCGCGAATGCGGCGGTAGGTAAAGCCGTAGTCGAACTCGTCGAAGCCGACCCGCAGGTGGGTGGCGGGCTTCTTGCCATTAACCTGCCCGCGAAGTCGCTGGCCCCAGTTGTCGTGCAGCCACTCGAAGTGGACGGGATCGATCGAGTTTTCCTGGCACTGGAACCAGTTGCATGGGATCGCGCTCAGCACGATCTGGATGAAGCCATTGCCCCAGGTGAACGGCTCCCACACCGGAACCTCAGGCACCGGTTGTGGACCCATGTATGCCCACAGCAGGCCGGCACGTTCCTCCACCGGATATGCCTTGATGGTGATGCGCTCCTTGAAGCGCGCATCCGGATGAGCGATCTCCTCGAACGGCTGGTCGATGCACGCGCCAGTTTCGTCGTACTTCCAGCCGTGGTAATTGCAGCGGAGTCCGCAGTCCTCCACCCAGCCGTAGGACATGTCTGCGCGCCGGTGGGGGCAGTGCTTGTCGACCAGCCCGTAGGTCCCGCTCAGATCCTTGTAAAGGACCAGATCTTCGCCCATCAGTCGGACAGATTTGACGGGATTCTTGTCCAGCTCGGCCGCGGCGGCAAATGGAGTCCAGTAGCGGCGCAGCAGATTGCCCATGAGGGTGCCCGCGCCGACTTCCATGAGTGCCTGGTTCTGTTCAGGTTTGAGCATGCGATTCCTTTATTGCCAGCTATTGCCAGCGGCCGAAAGCCCAACCGCCACCCGTGTTCGCCTGGGTGC
>JAFAWJ010000520.1 GCA_019242065.1 Chloroflexota bacterium | reverse complement strand
CCAGGCGTGGGCGAGCTCGTGCACGGCGGCTTCGTCCTGCGAACCGCGCAGCAGGACCAGGTTGCGGTCGCCGAACCAGTAGCCGCCGCCCATTGGCTCCTCCAGCGTGCCAATCTCCATACGCAGGCCACGGAAGTAAGCGACGGCCTCGGGCGTAAACGGCCAGCGAGTGCGGAACGCCTCGAACCATTGGCGCACATCGTCGGGATCGGCCATCTCCGAAAAGCCGAAGTACTCCCGCATCTCGGTGCTCGCGCGGACCCGGCGTTTCACGCGCGCACCTCGTCCGGTTGGGTCAGACGGGGGCGCCCAGAGCCTGGATGATCACCTCGCGCGCGGCGCGCGGCCCGTCCAGCTCGACCAGGAAGATGCGCTGCCAGGTGCCGAGCATCAGCTCGCCATCGATGACGGGAATGCTCTCGCTGGTGCCAAGCAGCATCTGCTGGCAGTGCGCGTGGCCGTTGGGGCTCTCGTCGTCGTGCATGTGGACGGTGCGGACGCGGAAGTCGTTGTGGCGATAGTGACCCTGGGCGGGTGCGCTGCGCTCGAGGAACTCGCGCAAATCTTCGAGCAGCAGGGGCTCGTCTTCCTGAATACAGACGGCGGCGGTGGTGTGGCGGGAGAAGACATTGGCGACTCCCTCACGCAGGCCGGCGACGCGCACGAGCTCGGCGACCGCATCCGTGATGTCGAGGAACTGGATGGGTTGCTGGGTCTCGAATACCAGGCGCCGGAGCCGCGAGACGACACCCAACGCGCTCGTTAGCTGCATCAATAAATTCAGTCCTTTCCGAACACACAATACCTGATGGCTGCCAGAACCCACCAGATTCGGCAGGCGCGCGGTCTTCGGATTCTATGGTTGTGGCTCGGCCGATCCCTCAGCCCTGCCGCGGTCCACACGTTGCACGACTGTGGCCACCCATCTACTCTGACAAACCGGCTCGCCCAAGGGCCATGCCTGGCGCGCATAGCTAGCGCCCCGCTGCAGCCCGTATCCTGCATCGGTCGCCTGTCTGTTGTGTGTTGTCTGCCGTTCCAGCTCACCCCGCACCAACCCCGAATCCTTGACGACTCCACGCCCTTCGCGTACCACGACCGCTCGTGAGTGATCGCGACGAAGTCCAGGTCGCTCGCTGGTCGGCGATCAAGGGCCGCGTCGGCGCCAGCCTGCGCGAACTCCGGCTGAACGACCCGCCGCGCTCCACAACCACCTCCCCGATCGCCACCCGCAGCCAGGCGCGTCTGGCAGGTGAGCTCGAAGAGCTTGGCTACCACGTCACCCAGAGCATGGTCAGTCGCTACGAGCAGGGCGTGCTCGAGGCACCCCTCACGCTCGAGCGCATGGTCGGTTGGGCGCTGTGTTGCGAAGCGCTGAGCAGTCGCGCCTTCAAAGAGCTTCTGGCGCTGGCGGGCTATTACCTGCCCTGGACCGAGGCCGACCTGCTCGCTTTCGACGACCTGCTCCGAAGCTATCGTCAGCTGAGCCTGGCCGACCAGATCGTCGTTCGAGGTCGGCTGCTGTGGCATATCCTGGGGATCCGCTCGACGCACCTGGCTCCGGAAGGAGCGGCGGGCTGACGCATGGCCGGCCTGGTACCTCACGCCGAAGCCACTGCCGCGAATCTCGCGCGGGTGCTGCGCCTGCACGCGGTGCCCAGCACGCCCCTGGAGCCCCACCAGCGGGCCGTGGCCGCGCGACGCCTGCTCGAAGAGCTGGGCGTGCGCTGTGACGAGAGCGCCGCGCTGCACGATCTCAAGGGATTTCTGCTGTCCAGTCCGCGCGGCACCGAGCTGGTGGTCTCGCGCGACCTGACCGACGAGCAGCGCGTCGAGGTGTACGCGCATCTGATTGCGCACGCTTTGCTTGGACCAGATGGCCCCGAGCTGTCGTTGGCGGCGCGATTCGAGTACGTGCCCGGACGCGCGCCCGGCGAGCGACCCGCGCATGAGCTGCGCGAGGAGGTGCTGGCCGACGCGGTGGCGCGGGCGATCCTGGCCGGTCGCCTGGAGGCCGCCCCGCGGTTGATCTACTGCCGCGACCTGGGCCCAGGCCGCGGCCCGTTCTCGCGCGCGGTGCTGCGCGGGATC
>JAFAWJ010000178.1 GCA_019242065.1 Chloroflexota bacterium | reverse complement strand
CATCCTGAACTGGACCGCCGCGCCGTTCGGCAGCCAGCAGGACCTGCTGATGACCTACGGCGTGGCCGACACCGATTACACGCTGGACGCCAACGGCAATCCGGTGACCAATGACCACTGGGCGGGTGACGCCTACAACATGCCGTGGCGCTATATGGCCCAGCACGCGCAGGTGATGTACAACGCCAACTATCCAGAGTTCACGGGTGTCGTTGCGGCTGCCGAGGCTGCGCTGATTCCCATCGGCGTATCAGATGCAACGCTTGGCGCCTATTCGCCGACCAACAACGCCAAAGGCGTGCGGCTGCGCCTGACCATCAACGACGGCCTGCTGGAGGTGCTGCAAGGCAGCCGCCCGCTGAGCGACCTCGATCAGCTGGTCAAGGACTGGCAAGCCAACGGCGGTGAGCAGATCCGCCAGGAGTACCAACAAGCACTCACCGCCTCGTAATTGACGGTTCCGGGGCAGGGGGCTCCGCCCCCCGGGGCCGGTCGCTGCTCCGCTCGCAAGCTCGCTGCGCGACGTTCCTATAGATGTCAAGAGGTGGAACTGGCGGGAGCGGAGCTGGCGTGGTGGGCGGCCAGATCCGCGCGCAGCGTGTGGTAGACCTCGCGGGCGATGTAGCGCTTCAAGCACCGCAAGATCTCGCGTTTGGAGCGTCCCTGGGCGGTGCGTTTTACGGCATACGCCTGGGTGCGTGGGCAGTAGCGCAAGCGACAGATCGCGATCAGATACAACGCCGCGTTGGCCTGTCGGTCACCACCGGGATTGAGCCGGTGGCGGTTAGTCTTGCCGGACGATGCGGGAATCGGCGCTGCGCCACAGAGGTGCGCAAAGGCGGCTTCATCGCCGATCCGCTCAGCGTTCTGGCCCAGGGTCACCAGCAGCTGCGCCGTCGTCAGCGTGCCCAGGCCGAGCAGCGCCGTCGTCCGCGGCGCGACGGCGCTGACGAGTCTGCTCAGGTGAGCGTCAAAGCTGGCGATCTCGGCGTCGAGCGCCAGAATGCGCTGGCCGAGGCTGCGCAGCGCCAGTTTGGCCGCCTCGAGCGACTGCTCCAGTCGGCTCAGCTCGGGTCGCAGCCGCGCACAGCTGGTGGCCCAGGTGTGCAGGCTGGTGCGCGCGCCCATGCGCTCGCGCAATGCGGCCGGCGCGGTGGTGGTCAGCTCGCCCAGTTGCTCCAGGGCGGCCGTGCGCGCCTTGACGGCGCTGGCGCGCACCAGGCGCAACTGACGAATGGCTTCGACGCTGCCAGTGGTGTCCTTGGGCAGCGCGCTGGCCTCGCCTGACAACACCTTGCGCGCCGCACCTTCGGCGTCGATCGCGTCGGTTTTGCCGCGGCGGGTGCGCAGGTGCCGATGGGGTTGATTGACTTCGACGACCGGGATGTCGGCCGCCAGCAGGTGGCGCGCCAGGCCGGCGCCATACGAGGCGGTCGACTCCACACCTACCGCGTGAATGCGGCCGAACTGCTGCAGCCAACTCAGCAGTTGGGCGTAGCCATGGCTGGTGGCGGCAAAGGCCTGATCGCCCAGACGTTGACCGTGGTCGTTGAGAGCCACCGCGTGATGGGTCTGCTGGTGGCAGTCCACGCCACCGATGACAAGCGTGAGCGGATCGGACATACTCCAGTGGTCGTCTCCTCGGTGAGGGGCGACCCGGTTGCGAGCGGGCGGACACAGCAGTGATGGGTCAGTGACAAGTTCCTATCAGGTCACGTCCGCTGCAGCCGGAGTTCGCCCAGGCTGGGTGCTGCCGATCGGATCGACACGTCGCTAGCAAGACGGTGGTGCACCGCGCAGCTCCCTCCGAAGTCAGACCCGATCCGCAGCACCGCGACCATTCTCACTGCTCCCTCCCGCCCCGTCCCCCTGGCACGGGCTGCGAGCCACGGAGCGCTCGCGCGCCGTGTGGGCCATTCGTGGTGGCCGCCCCTCGAATGAGCGACCAGTCAGGTTGTCCCGTCAGTGATGGTCCCACGGTTGTGGCCCGATAGCGTGTCCGCTTGGAGCGACGTACCGGCGCGGGCCCAGCAGCGCTCCATCACTCCCCGCCCCGTGCCAGGGGGACGGGGCGGGAGGGAGCAGTGAGAATGGTCGCGGTGCTGCGGATCGGGTCTGACTTCGGAGGGAGCTGCGCGGTGCACCACCGTCTTGCTAGCGACGTG
>JAFAWJ010001056.1 GCA_019242065.1 Chloroflexota bacterium | reverse complement strand
CATGACGACTACCCGGTTTCGACCGTCGACGGTCAGCCCACCGATGGGCTCATCCCCATCTACGGCGCCGAGCAGCTCATCCGGCCCACCGGACTTCTCGACCCCGAAATCGAGGTCAAACCCACCCGCGGCCAGATCGACGACCTGATGGAGCAGATCGGCCACCGCACCGCCCGCGGCGAGCGGGTCCTGGTCACCACCCTCACCAAGCGCATGGCCGAGGACCTCGCCGATTTCCTGCGGGAGGCCAACATCAAGGTCCACTACCTGCATTCGGAAGTCGACACGCTCGAGCGCGTCGAGATCCTGCGCGACCTGCGGCTCGGCGTCTACGACGTCGTCGTCGGCATCAACCTGCTCCGCGAGGGTCTGGACCTGCCCGAAGTCTCGCTGGTGGCCATTCTCGACGCCGACAAAGAGGGCTACCTGCGTTCCAACAGCTCGCTGATCCAGACCATCGGCCGCGCGGCGCGCCACGTGGACGGCCACGTGATCATGTACGCCGACCAATTGACCGAGAGCATGCGGCGGGCTATCGACGAGACGTACCGGCGGCGCGCCAAGCAGCAGGAGTACAACGAGGCGCACGACATCACGCCGATGGGCATCCGCAAGGCCATCCGCGACATCACCGAGCGGGTGCGCGCCGTCGCCCGGGCGCACGAGGAGACGGCGCACGTCTCCACGGCATCGGACCTGCCCAAGGACGAGCTGTATCGACTGATCAAGGACCTCGAAACGCAGATGAAGGAAGCCGCGAGGGCACTCGAATTCGAGAAGGCCGCCTTGCTGCGCGACCAGGTGATCGAGCTCCGCCGCACGCTGGCCGTCGAAGAGCCCGATAGGATCGTCCCGCGCGAGCTGGTGCAGCGCCCCAAACGCGCCGCGGGCGCGCGCTGAGATGAGCACCTTCAACATCTGGACCATCGGCTGCCAGATGAACGTCGCCGACTCGCGGCGTCTGGCCGAGAGCCTCGAACGCTATGGTCTCGAAGCCGCCGACGGACCCCACGCCGCCGACGTCGTGGTGCTGTACTCGTGCGTCGTCCGCCAGCAGGCCGAAGACCGCGTCCACGGCCAGTTGCACGCCCTACAAAAGATGAAGGCCGCGCGGCCGCACATGAAGGTGGTCGTCGCCGGCTGCGTCAGCGACATCCCCGACTGGCGCCAGCGCTATCCCTTCGTCGACCTGATCGCCGAGCCCGGCCAGGATCTGTCCGTCCGCGACCGCCTGATCGATCTGCTCGATTTATCCGAGCGCTATCGCTTCGATCCCGACCAGGCCATTCGGCTGCCAGGCATCTCCGAGGGCGTCACGGTCCACCAGGGCTGCAACCGCGCGTGCACGTATTGCATCGTGCCGTCGACGCGCGGCGGCGAGCGGAGTCGACCGCCGGCCGTCATCGTCGACGAAGTCAGCCGCCTGGTGCAGCGCGGCACTCGCGAGGTGGTGCTGCTGAGTCAGATCGTCGAGCGCTACGGACGCGATTTGCGCCCGCGCGTGCCGCTGTCCGAGCTGCTGCGGCAGCTGAACGAGGTCGACGGTCTCGAGCGGATCCGCTTTCTGACCAGCTACCCGGCCGACTTCGGGCGCGACCTGGTCGAGGCCATAGCCGACCTGCCCAAAGTGTGCGAGGACGTCAATCTGCCGATCCAGGCCGGCGACGACGACGTCCTGCGCAGGATGCGGCGCGGCTACGTGGTAGACCACTATCGCGAGCTGATCGCCAGACTTCGTCAGCGCATCCCCGAGATCGGCCTGTCCACCGACATCATCGTCGGATTCCCCGGCGAGACCGAAGCGGAGTTCCAGCACACGCTGGACATGCTCGACGAGCTTCGCTTCGACGTCGTCCACGTGGCGATGTACTCGCCGCGACCCGGCACGGTGGCCGCCACGCAGATGGACGACGACGTACCGCGCGAGGAAAAGCGCCGCCGCCTCCACGCGGTGGACGACCTGCAGAGAGACATCGCGACCGGGATCAATGCGCGCTACCTGGGCCGTACCGTCGACGTGCTGGTGGAAGGCACCGCCCGAGAGCGCTGGTACGGCCGCACGCGCACCAACAAGCTCGTCCACTTTGCCAGCCAGGAACCGCTCGCGGGCGAGATCCTGGACGTGCAGATCACGGCTACCGAGCCCTGGTACCTCGAAGGCGAACTCGTCACTGTACAGAAGGAGGCCTGTCTACCATGATTGCTGAGCCAGTTGCCGTCGCCGACGAGGTGGGTCTGTCGGGCCAGCGCCTGCGGCGGATCGACGCGCTCATGCAGACGTTCGTCGAACGCGGCGTGGTCTCCGGCGCGGTGACCCTCGTCGCGCGCAAGGGTCGCATCGCCCACCTCGTGGCCCACGGGGACATGGATCTGGCCGCTCACAAGCCGATGCAGGCCGACGCGCTGTTTCGACTGGCGTCGATGACCAAGCCCGTCATCAGCGTCGCGGTGTTGACCCTCCTGGAGGAAGGCAAGCTCCTGCTGTCAGATCCCGTCTCGGCGTTCCTGCCGACGTTCCGCGGCCAGCAGGTCGCAGTGCCCAATCTGCCGGTACCCGCCTGGGTGTCGAGCACGCTCGAGACGGGTGGCTTCCACCTCGAGCCGGCGCAGCGCGAGATTACCGTCCGCGATCTGCTGACGCACACCTCGGGGCTCGGCAGCGCCATGGTCGGTCCGTGTGCCAACGAGACGCTGGCCGTTGCCAGCTCGATTCGCGCTGGTGAGGCGCTGGCCGAGGTCATTCCGCGGATGGGCGCGACGCCGCTCAGCTTCCAGCCGGGGTGCGTGTGGGAGTATTCGCCCGGGTTCGGGTTCGACACACTGGCGCGCATCGTCGAGGTCGTCTCGGGCCAGCCGATCGACCAGTACCTCCAGCAGCGGATCTTCGAGCCGCTGCGCATGCCCGACACGACGTTCTCGGTGCCGCTGAACACCACCTCACGGCTGGCGACGGTCTACGAACGCGGACCCAACGGCCTGCAGCCGGCGACTACCATCCGCATGTTGTCGCTGGCGCTGGATCCAGACAATCGGTACTACTCGGGCGGCGGGGGTCTGGTCGGCACCGCCGAGGACTACGGGCACTTTGCGATGATGCTCGCCAACGGTGGGCAGTCGCCCGATGGCGAGCGCGTGCTGGGTCGCAAGACCGTGCGGCTCATGGCCTCCAACCATATCGGTCAGCTGCCGTGGGACCGCCCAGTCGGTGGCGACCTGCGCGGCTACCGCTTTGGACTTGGAGTGCGTGTGCTGGAAGACCCCGGCGCGGCCGCCAGTCCTGCGTCGCCAGGCACCTTCGGCTGGGCCGGCGCCTTTGGCACCAACAGCTTCATCGATCCGGTCGAGCACATGGTGGGCATCATGCTGATCCAGCGCTCTATGGATCCCAACGACGGTGAGCTGCGCTCGCTGTGGCCGCGTTTCCAGAACACCGCCTACCAGGCCATCGACGACTGAACTGAGTCGGGCTCAACGGGCCAGTTGCCGGCGTAGCGGCAGCTGGGCTGGCAGGTAGGTGGAGAGCGCCAGCACGCACGCCACCGCCAGGCCCGCCCACTCGACCAGGGCCGGAATGCGCGCGTCGCCCCCCACGCGGGCGACGAACAGCGCATTGCCCACCGCCAGCGCCCAGACCATGGGCAGATTCCACGCGCGCGTGGCCAGGAGCGCGGAGCTGATGACCAGCGGAAAGATCGCCTCCTCCATGCGCTCGGGCGAGCCCACCAGCGGCAGCGCCACCGCCGCGGCCACGTACACGACCTCGGCGCGCGCCAGGTGCGGCGGCAGCAGCGGCCAGGCACGCGGGATGAGCAGCCAGAGCGCGCCGTAGGACGCGAATAGCAGGAAGAGCGCGCGCACGACGCCGTTGGAAAACAGGCCATCGCGCACCCACTTGAACACGTACGCCGCGGCGTC
>JAFAWJ010000658.1 GCA_019242065.1 Chloroflexota bacterium | reverse complement strand
TCCAAGGGTGGCGTCTACTTCCACTTTCCCAACAAGCAGGCCATCTTCCTGGCCCTGCTCGACCGCTTGGCCGACATTCTGCGCGAACGGATCCAGAACGCGGTCGCCCAGGAGTCCGAGCCGCTGGACCGCGCCGATGCGGCACTGCACGTCGTGCTCGAGACCTTCGGCAGCCACCGCCGCCTGGCGCGCCTGTTCCTGGTCGAAGCGCTGGGGGCCGGCCCCGAGTTCAACGCGCGCATGATCCAGATCCGGGCTGACTTCGCCGCGCTGATCCGCGGTCACCTGGACGAAGCCGTCGCGCGCGGCGCGATCCCGTCGCTGGACACCGCGACCGTGGCGACCGCCTGGTTCGGCGCCGTCAACGAGGTGGTCACCCACTGGGCGATGGCTGAGGCGCCCGGCCGTCTCGAGGACGCGTATCCGACGATTCGCAGCTTGCTCCTGGGTGGTGTGCATGCGGGTTGATCCAGCCTCGGCGCGCGATGCGGCGGGCGGCGCTCGGCCACGCCTGGTCAGCAGCACGCATCCGACGCCAGCCTTTGATCCGATCGAGGTGTTCGCCGCCGCTGAGCACGTCGAGAGTCGCGCGTTGTGGCTGCGGCCGGCGACGGGTGAGGCCCTGGTCGGCGTTGGCAGCGCGGCGGTGCTGTCTGGTGAGCCGGCCGCGGTGGCGGCGCAGTGGCGCGCGCTCACCGCGAACGCTCAGATGGATGGCAGCGCCGCGGCAGGCGGACCGCGCCTCCTGGGTGGCTTCAGGTTCGATCCGCTCGCGCCAGGCACGCGACTGTGGGGGGGCTTCGGCGTTGGGCGCCTGGTACTGCCGGATCGCCTGTACGCGCGCCAGCATCAGGCGACGTGGCTCACGACCAGTCGTGTCGTCGACGGCTCGTTGCCCGTGGCGCGGCCATTCGACGTCGCGGCGCCAGCTCGCATCGGTCTGGAGCCTGAGGACTGGCAGCGTCTGGTCGCCGACGTCGCCGCGGCGATCACCCGCGGTGAGACAGGATTGCGCAAGGTGGTCCTGGCGCGGGCCAGGCAGGTCCAGACGCAGGTGTCCCTCGAGGCCGCGCTGCGCAAGCTGGCCGACCGCTACCCGACGTGCACGATCTTCGCGTTCGCGACGCTGGACGCCTGCTTCCTGGGCGCCACGCCGGAACGCCTGGTGGCGCTGCACGACGGCACCGCGACCACGATGGCGCTGGCCGGCACCGCGCCACGCGGTGAGACGCCCGAGGTGGATCGGCGCATTGCCGCTCGACTGCTCGGCGATCCCAAAGAACGGACCGAGCATGCCGTGGTCGCCGACGCGCTGCGCGAGTCGCTGGCTCCGCTGGCCACCCGCGTGGTGGCCGAGGCCGAGCCGCGCATCCACGCGCTGCCCAACGTGCAGCACCTGATCACGCCGATTCGGGCACACATGGCCGACGGACGCGGCGTCCTGGACGTGGTCGCCGGGCTGCACCCGACGCCCGCGGTGGGCGGCTATCCGCGCGACCCAGCCCTGCAGTTGATCCGCGCGCGTGAGAAGCTGGATCGCGGCTGGTACGCCGGACCGGTGGGCTGGGTCGACGCGCACGGCGAGGGCGAATTCGTCGTCGGACTGCGCTCGGCGCTGGTCCGCGGCGACACGGCCACGCTGTTTGCCGGGTGTGGCATCGTTGGCGATTCGGATCCGGCAACGGAGTACGCCGAGTGGGGCTGGAAGCTGCGGCCGATGTCGGCGGCTCTGGGCGGGGTCGCTTGACGCTGGACTCGGCACAGGATCTCGGCGCCGCGGTCGCGACGCTGGTGGGCGGTCTCGCGGCGGCGGGCATTCGGCATGTATGCGCCTGCCCCGGATCGCGATCGACGCCTCTGGCGATCCAGCTCGCTCGCCAGTCGGACATCAAGTTGTGGATGCACCTGGACGAGCGGTCGGCGGCGTATTTCGGGCTCGGGCTGGCGCGAACGCTGCGCGAGCCGGTCGGCTTGCTGGCGACCTCCGGTAGCGCCACCGCCAACTTTTTCCCGGCCGTCACCGAGGCCATGCTCTCGCGTGTGCCGCTGGTCGTGCTCACGGCTGACCGTCCACACGAGCTTCGCGACAACGGCGCGGCGCAGACCATCGATCAGCTACGTCTGTACGGGCCGCACGTGAAGTGGTTTTTCGACCTGCCCGAGCCCGACGGCAGCCAGGCCCAATTGCAGCATCTGGCGGCCCTCGCCGCTCGCGCCGTGTCGACCGCGACCGCCGAGCCGGCCGGCCCGGTGCATCTGAACTGGCCGTTTCGTGAACCGCTGATCCCTGCGCGGGTGTCGAGCCTGAGTCGCGCGCCGGTACGGGTCAGCCAACCGCGACTCGCGCCCAGCCTGGAGCTCACGCGAGATCTGGCCAGAGAGCTTCAGGAGCGACCCCGCGGGCTGATCGTCGTCGGGCCGCACGACGACCCGGCCCTCGCCCGTCCGGTGACGCGACTTGCCGCCCAACTCGGCTATCCGATCCTGGCCGACGGGCTCTCTGACCTGCGGCGCGGCGGATACGACCGCTCGCACGTGGTCGAGACGTTCGACGCGTTTCTGCGCGATCCGGGCACGGCCGACAAGCTCGCGCCTGACGTGGTGGTGCGCATCGGGGCGATCCCGACGTCCAAGCCGCTGCTGCAGTTCCTCGAACGGCATTCCCAGGCTCGCCACGTGGTCGTCGATCCCGGCGGCTGGCGCGATCCGAGCAGCCAGGCCACCGACCTCCTCCAGGTGGATGCCACTCTGCTGTGCCAATCGCTCGCCGACGAAGTGGCGTCCGACCCTGACCCGGAGTGGCTCGCCGACTGGCTGGCCATCAATGCGGCGAGTCGGCGCGCGATCGACGGCTATTTTGCTGCCGATGACGAGCTGTCCGAAGGCAAGGTGTTCGCCCTACTCGGCGATCTGCTGCCCGACGGGGCCACGGTATACGCCGGCAACAGCATGCCCGTGCGCGACCTGGACAGCTTTCTGGGTCAATCCGAGGCGCGGCTACGGTGCCTCTCGAATCGCGGCACCAACGGCATCGACGGTGTGGTGTCCAGCGCCCTCGGCGCCAGTGCCGCGAACATCGGACCAGTGGTGCTGGTCATCGGTGATGTCAGCTTCTATCACGATCTCAATGGACTGCTCGCCGCGGGCAAGCACGCGCTCGACCTGCTGGTCGTCCTGGTGAACAACGACGGCGGCGGGATCTTCTCGTTCTTGCCGCAGGCCGAGCAGCAGGGCATCGACGCCGATTTCGAGCTATTGTTCGGCACGCCGCATGGCCTGGAATTTCGGCCGTTTGTCGAGGGCTACGGCGGTCGATTC
The DNA here is from genome assembly GCA_019242065.1 of Chloroflexota bacterium. Next base: position 1,187 of record JAFAWJ010000658.1, on the reverse strand, counting down.
ACGCGTGTCGAGGACTGGTCGGCCTTCCGTGCGGCGATTGCCGACGGGCTGTCGCGCGGCGGGCTGCAGGTGGTCGAGGTGCCGACCGAGCGTCGGCGTAACGTGGTCCAGCACCGCGCCGTCTGGCAGTCGGTGGCCCTGGCACTGCGGCCCGCGGCAGTCGTCTAGGTGGACCTGCACGTCGAGATCGACGGCGACGGGCCGCCGCTCGTCTTGCTGCACGGCTTCACCGGCAGTACGCGCGCCTGGGACGACCTCAGTCCGTTTCTGATCGGCCGCGCGCAACTGATCCGCGTCGACGTGATTGGCCACGGCCGGTCCCCGTCGCCGCCCGACCCCGTCTCGTACTCGCTGGACCACGCCGCGGAGGACCTGGTGTCTGTCCTGGATGGGTTGGGCCTCGAGCAGGTGGACCTGCTCGGCTATTCGATGGGCGGGCGCGTGGGGCTCCACTTCGCCGTGCACGCCCGACATCGCCTGCGGCGGCTGATCCTCGAAAGCGCCTCGCCCGGTATCGAAGACGCCGCAGAACGTGCCCGTCGCGCCCGGAGTGACGACGAGCTGGCTGACCGCATTCTGGCGAATGGGCTGCTGGCATTCGTCGACGAATGGGAGGCGCAGGCGCTGCTGCGACCGGCGCCGCACGTCTCGCAAGGGGTGCGCGACCGGCAGCACGCGCTGCGTCTACAGAACTCGACTCTTGGACTGGCCAACAGCCTGCGCGGGATGGGAACTGGGCAGCAACAGCCGTTATGGTCGGCGCTCCCCGATCTGGACCTGCCGGTCGACCTGATCGTCGGCGAGAACGACACGCGCTACTGCGCGGTCGGCGAGCGCATGCGCTCGCTGCTTCCGCACCCCCAGCTGACCGTCGTGGAAGCCGCCGGCCACACTGTGCACGTCGACCAACCGCCGGCGTTTGTCAAGGCTGTGCTGTGCGCATTGTCAAGAAATTGACACATTGCATGACGCTTGGTTATATTGAGACCGAACGCCTGTTCTAGCGGGCGAACTGCTCTGCTAAAACCGCGCAGCCCGCGTCGTGAGGGTGAAAAAAGATGAGTGTGTCGTCCAAAAAGCTGTCGGAACGCCAGAAGAACATCCTGAAATACATCGAAGACTACGTCGACGAGCGCGGCTACCCTCCAAGCATCCGCGAGATCGGCGACAAAGTGGGTATTTCGTCG
>JAFAWJ010000602.1 GCA_019242065.1 Chloroflexota bacterium | reverse complement strand
AACGGCGGCGGGGGGACGCAGTCCCCCTGACCGTTGCGTCAGCACCCAGCGGTGCATGCACCGCTGGGCAAGGTGGCGCATGCGCCACCTTGGGAGCCCGCGCATGCGCGGGCTCCGACCAAATCTAAAGTGGAATGTTGCCGTGCTTCTTCGGCGGATTACTGTCGCGTTTGTTCTTCAGCATCTCCAGCGCATTAATCAGACGAGGGCGCGTCTCGCGGGGCTCGATCACGTCGTCGATGTAGCCGCGGGCCGCGGCTGTGTAGGGGTTGGCCAGGTTCTCGCGGTAGTCATGGGCTAGCTGGAGGCGCAGGGCGTCGGGGTCCGCGGCAGAGTTGAGCTCGGAGCGGAACACGATGTTGACGGCGCCTTCGATGCCCATCACCGCGATTTCGGCGGTCGGCCACGCCAGCGAGATGTCGCCGCGGATGTGTTTGGACGACATCACGTCGTACGCGCCGCCGTAAGCCTTGCGCGTGATGACGGTCACCTTCGGGACAGTGGCCTCGCAGTAGGCGTACAGCAGCTTGGCGCCCTGGCGGATGATGCCACCGTGCTCCTGGGCGACTCCGGGCAGGAAGCCGGGCACGTCCACGAACGTCACCAGCGGGATGTTGAACGCGTCGCAGAAGCGCACGAAGCGGGCGGCCTTGACCGATGCGTTGATGTCCAGGACACCAGCCAGCACCGTCGGCTGCTGGGCGACGATGCCCACGCTGCGACCGCCCAGGCGGCCGAAGCCGACGATGATGTTCTGCGCGTACTGGGCGTGCACCTCGAGAAAATCGCCACCATCCACCACCGACGTGATAACGCGGTGCATGTCGTAGCTGCGCGTCGGCTGGTCGGGAATGATGTCGTTGAGCGCATCGTCCATGCGGTCAACGGGATCGGAGCTCCTGAGCAGCGGCGGATCGTCCACGTTGTTGGAGGGCAGAAAGCTGAGCAGGCGGCGCACCTGGTCCAGGCAGGCTGCCTCGTCGTCGGCGGCAAAGTGAGCCACGCCGCTGGTGCCGTTGTGGACGGTCGCGCCGCCGAGGTCCTCGAAGTCGACCTCCTCGTGCGTGACGGTCCTCACCACGTCGGGCCCGGTCACGAACATGAACGAGGTGCCCTCGACCATGAACGTGAAGTCCGTCATCGCCGGCGAGTAGACGGCGCCGCCCGCGCACGGACCCAGAATGGCCGAGAGCTGCGGGATCACGCCAGAGGCCAGCACGTTGCGCAGGAAGATCTCGGCGTAGGCGCCCAGCGAGACGACACCTTCCTGGATACGCGCGCCGCCCGAGTCGTTCAGGCCGATCATGGGCGCCCCGTTTTTGAGCGCCATGTCCATGACTTTGCAGATCTTCTGCCCGTGGGACTCTGAGAGCGACCCGCCAAAGACGGTGAAGTCCTGCGAGAAGACATACACCAGGCGACCGTCGATCTGCCCGTAGCCCGTGACGACGCCGTCGCCATAATAGTGCTCCTCGTCGAGGCCAAACGACGTCGAGTGGTGCTGCACGAACTGGTCGATCTCGACGAACGTGTCCGGATCGAGGAGCAGGTCGAGTCGTTCGCGGGCGGTGAGCTTGCCCTTGGCGTGCTGGGCCTCGATGCGCCGCCGCCCGCCGCCGTCGCGGGCCTGCTCGCGCAGCGTGCGCAGGTGCTCGATCTTGGCCTGGGTCGAGGCGCCGGCGACGTCTGGGCCTGGGCCTGGAGTTAGCTCACTACCGGTCATGCGGGTCTGTCACTGCGCTGAGCACCTCCTCGGCTACCGAATACGGGTCCTGCTCGCGCGCCGCGATTGACGCGAAGCGCGCCTGCCAGTCGGCGCCGGCGGTCACGGCTTCGAGGCGCCGCAGGACACGGTCCTCGACGATCGCGCGCACCTGGCGGCGGGCGCTTTCCGCACGGCGGCCCCGCCAGGTGCCGCTCGACTCGAGATGCGTACGGTGGGCGGTCAGGCTGTCGACGAGCTCGTCGACACCCGAGCCACTGGTCGCCACGGTTCGCACGATGGGCGGCGTCCAGTCGAGTGGCGTGGTCACCGTGGCGAGCTGGAGCATAGTGCGCAGGTCGGCGGCCAGCCGGTCGGCGCCGGACAGGTCGGCTTTGTTGACAACCAGGATGTCGGCGATCTCGAGGATGCCGGCTTTGATCGCCTGGATATCGTCCCCGAGATTGGGCACGCCTACGACCAGGGTCGTATCCGCGGCCCTCGCAATCTCCACTTCGTCCTGTCCGACGCCGACTGTTTCCACGAGCACGACGTCCTTACCGAAGGCGTCGAGCAGCAGCACCACGTCAAGCGTGCTGCGGGCTAGCCCCCCCATCACCCCGCGGGTTGCCATGCTGCGCATGAACACGCCCTCGTCGGAGTGCAGCCCCATCATTCGCACGCGATCACCGAGCAGCGCCCCGCCGCTGAAAGGGCTCGTCGGATCGATCGCCACGATCCCCACGCTCTGCGCACGGGCCCGATACTCGAGTGCCAGACGCGTCGTCAGCGTCGACTTGCCCGAGCCTGGCGGCCCGGTCACGCCGACCACGTGGGCCCGCCCGGTGCGTTTGAACAAGCATGGCAAGACGGCGCGCGCGTCCGCGCGGCCACTCTCAACGGCGGAGATGAGCCGCGACAAAGCGAGTCGGTCGCCGGT
>JAFAWJ010000316.1 GCA_019242065.1 Chloroflexota bacterium | reverse complement strand
CCGTCGGAAAAGACCGTTCGCCACGTCTCGAAGTCCGTCGCCGTCGCCGACGAGCCGTTGACCGCGATGGCGCCCCAGTCCAGGCTGACCAGGCTGATGCTGTTGACGCCGTTGTCGAGCAGGTCCTGGTTGATCTGCACCAGATCCTGGTAGTGGTCGGCCGTGGCGGTATCGGACATCACCGACGAATCGTGCGACGCGATGGCCTGCACCTGCTCGTCGTTCGACTGCTGGATAACCTGCTGGACGCCATCGGTTGCGTCCTGCTCCGCGGCACTGGCGACCTGGATCGGCGCCATGCCGACAACGAGTAACCCGAAGGCAAGGATCCCGTGCAGCAAGCGTGTCATGGTTGATCTAGGAACAAGCCCCTTCCCCTACCAGTGTGCGACGTGAGTATTAACAGCAGTGCAAGTACAGATTAAACCCAGCTGAGGATCAGATGACTGTTTTTTCGGTTGAGACCTTGCGGAGCCTCGGCACCTTAACGCTCGGGGGTTGCCTCTTGAGGGTGTCGCGATCCTTGGATATGCTGGCCTCGCGTGCGTCCCTCGTCGTCGTCTGATCCGTCGCCACCGCGCAGTCGACCCGTTGTCCGACTCGAGCTGCACTGTCTGATGTGCGGCGCGGTTGCAGGCATCCTCGAAGACCGACGCGTCGTGCGGCCGACGCAGCCCGGCAGCGTGCGCTACGACGGTCGACGCCTGAGCTGCGGGCGGTGCGGCAGCGGTTTGATACCTGGCGACGAGGTGCGCGAGCCCGACGGCTGGCGCGGACCCGATCCCCGCCGCTGATTTGCCGACCTTCAGGTCTTTCCCATAGCCCCACTGCTGCCGTGGCTGCTGCGCATCTGGCGCCAGCTGCCTGTCCCGCTCAAGCTGCTGTACCTGCGCGTGCGCTACGGTTGGTTCGCGGTCGGCGTGGCTGGCCTGATCCGCGACGAGACGGGCCGCATCCTCCTGGTGCACCGCACCTACAGCCGTGACGAGCCGTGGGCCATGCCCGGCGGCTGGCTGGAGCACTCGGACGGGACGATACCGGCCGCGCTCGAGCGCGAGGTGCGCGAGGAGACGGGCTTGCGGATCAAGGTCGGGCCGGTGACCGGCGTCGAACGCACCGGCTTCGCGGTCGTGGTGCTCATGCAGGCCCAGCTACTCGATCCGCTCACCAGCTTTCGACCCAGCGCGGAGGTCTCCGAAGTCGCCTGGGTCGACCAGAACCGCGTTGGCGAGCTGTCGCGGTTCAACGCGCGTCTGCTGCGACAAGCGCTGACGTGAGCCTGTCGAGCGTCGAGCTCGGCGAGCTGCTGGGACTGTTCGCCGCCTTCGCCTGGGGCATGACTGGCCTCCTGGTCCGCGCCCACGGCATGGGCGTCAACGCGATCGTCATCAACGCCGTGCGCAATGGGATCTCGGGCACGGTGTTCGTCGTGATCTGGCTGGTCGCCTCGGGTCGCGAGCCCGTCCCGGCGGCAGCGTGGGTCTTTCTGGCTCTGTCGATGCTCACTGGACTGGGCATTGGCGACAGCCTGTACTTCGAGGCCCTGAAGCGTATCGGCGTGACCCGCGCCATGCCTATCTCGATGGCGTACCCGGTTCTCGCCTCCCTGGGCGCGGTGGTGCTGCTCCACGAAAGCATGGGTCCGCTCGCCGCGGTCGGCATTGCCCTGACACTCGGCGGTGTGTACCTGGTGGCCGCGCGTCCCGGCGACGAGTCCTCGACCCGGCCCGCCGAACGTGCCGGCGGCTACTGGGTCGGCGTCGCGCTGGCGGCGACAGCCGCCGTCAGCTGGTCATTCTCCACCCTGGCGCTCGATCCGGCACTGCAGCTTGTCGACGCCTCGACGGCGACCGCCATCCGCACCCCACTCGCCAGCGCGCTGCTGTTCGCCGCGGCCGGGCGCGCGGGCGTGTTGCCGCAGGTGAGGCGATTGCGCGGCGCGACGCTGATCGCGGTCGTCGGCACGGGCGTGATGTCCATCGCGTCGACGGGGTTGTTCGTGGTGTGCGTGGCCCTGGCCGGCGCCGGCCGCGCGGCGGTGTTGACCGCCACGTCGCCACTGTTCGCGGTGCCACTGTCGGTGCTGCTGCTCGGCGAGCCGGGCAGCTGGCGGATCGTCGCCGGCACCCTGGCCAGTGTGCTCGGTGTGATCCTGCTGGCGCAGACCTGAGCCGCCGGTCGCTCAGGTCGTCGGCGGCAGGGTCGGCGGTTGGCCAGGCGGTGAGTGCGTACGTGTTCAGGTCGTCGGCGGCAGGGTCGGCGGTTGTCCAGGCGGCGGGATCGACGGCGAGGCGGCCGGTCTCGGTGCCGGCGAGCGTCCGTCCGCCTTGACCTCGGTCTGAGCCTGAGCCGCGAGTGACGACAGACCGCCGATCATGCCCAGGTTCATGGTCTCGAGCGCCGACGAGGGCACCACGATGACCGACGCGACGCCGCTGCGCATCGTCTCGTACAGCATGTTCATGCCCCGTAGATGCAGCGCGGTCGGGTGCGCGCGGTACAGCTCGCCGGCCTGAGCGAACTGCTGCGCGACCTGGATCTCGCTTTCGCCCAGAATCACCCGCGCCTGGCGTTCGCGTTCGGCCTGTGCCATGCGCGACAGTGCGTCCTGCAAGTTGTCCGGGACCTTGATGTCGCGCAGTTGGACAGACTGCACCTTGATGCCCCACGGCTCCGTCTGCTCGTCGAGGGTGAGCGTGAGCTGTTCGTCGAGCTCGCGTCGCTGGGAGAGCACGGTTGACAGGTCGTTGCGACCGATGATGTCGCGCAGGCCGCCCGCGGCAGCGCCCATGACGGCCTGCGTGTAGTTGGCAACCTGGATGGCGGCCTTGCCGGCGTCGACTATCCGCCAGTACATGATCGCGTCGACGGTGATCGACGCGCCGTCTTTGGTCAGCGTCTGTTCGGCCTGAAATGAGCTGGTCACCACGCGCGTGTCGATGGTGAACGGCGTTCGCTCGACGTACGGCAGTAGGAAGAAAATCCCGGGGCCGCGGACGCCGCCGAAGCGACCAAGGCGCAGCACCACCTTGCGCTCCCATTCGCTGCAGATTCGCAGAGAAGACAGGATAGTAATGATGATGAGCAGCGCAATGATCAGCAGGCCAATCGTGCCGACTTCCATTGACAGCGAGTGTAACTCTAGATTGGCGCAACAAGCTGGCCAATCGGCGCTCAACCGGATCTCAACCTGGCCTGCCTAGCATGGACCGGGCAGCACGGAGGCGTCTGTGAGTTTTGTGTCTCAGGCGAAGCAGTCGAGTGACTTGACGTGCTTGTCGTCCCGAGCCAGTCTTAGCGGAGCAGGATCCCAGCCGAGCGACAGGGGCTCGGTAATTGTGTCCTCCTCTGAAAGGGGAAGGTGGACCGTATTCTGACAGCGG
>JAFAWJ010000281.1 GCA_019242065.1 Chloroflexota bacterium | reverse complement strand
GCCCGACGAGAATGCGGAGCAGCTGGTCGAGGCAGGCGACCGTAAGCATGACAGGCACCAGGCCCCGGTACCGCCAGATCACCAGCCAGGTGACGGCCGCGATCAGCAGTTGCTCGACACCCCACTGGCCTACCAGTGCAACCAGGTCAGCAGGCGCTGATGTAGTCTGAGTGCGAATGCGAATCCACAACCTCTACGAAGACGAGCGCGGCGAATCGCACTGGCGTGACATTGACGTCGAGTGGAGCGAGCAGACCATCGGCGGACCGGCATCCAGTCGGATTCCGGCGAATGGCGTCATCTTCCGTGAGATGCCGGTCACCTACGATCTCGACTGGCATGTCGCCCCGCGGCGCCAGTATGTGGTGCACCTGGACGGCGACGCGCAGATCACGGCCAGCGACGGTCAGGCTCGCACGATCAAGGCAGGTGAGATCTTGCTGGTGGAAGACGTGAAAGGCAAGGGGCACCGCTCGAAGAACGCCGTCGGCCACCCGTATCACTGTGTGTTTATTGCGCTCGAGTAACGCAGGCTGTTAGCTCACGAGGCGAGCTGCTCCCGCCAGTGAGCCGCAATGGTCGACAGTGCGCCGGAGGGAATCCCAGGCGCGCTCGCGTCGTTGCCGAGCTGCGGCGCAACCACCTGCAGGACCTTCGGGAAAAGATCCTTGAAGGCCAGGTCGCGCTGGTCCGCGAGGCACGTGCGGACGCCAGCGTCGAGAATGCGCCACGTTTCGAGTGAGTCCTCGAGCGTGCGCCGCACCTCACTCGCCTGACGCACCGCGGGATTGTCGGGCCCTGACCAGCGGTAGCGATGCGACTGCAGCAGGTACGCAATCGGCAACTCCAGTAAGTGCTCCAGCGAGCGCCGGTAGTCAGCGGCGTAGCTGTAGAGCGGGTACCCGTTGACCCGCGCCCCCTGCCCGCCCACGGCGTCGCCGGAGAATACGACCTGCGCCGGCTCCCAGTAAAAGCACGCGGACCCGGCGGTGTGCCCCGGCGTATGGATGACCTGCAAACGCACGTCGTCCCCGAGATCGATCTCGTCCCCATCGTCGAGCACCCGATCGACGCCCCACGCGTTCCCCAACTGCTCGAGCACGCGGACTTCGGCCTCGCGCGGATTGTCGGGCTCGCCGAGCAGCAGCTGATCCGGCCGCATGGCGGCCAGATAGGCATGCGGATCAATTCGATCCGTGTCCGCGCGATGCATGTGGATTTGCGCGCCGCTGAGCTCTTTCATCTCCGCGTTACCACCCGCGTGGTCGCCGTGCATGTGGGTGTTGATGATGTACCGCAGCTCGCCGATGTCCCAGCCCAGCTCGCGCAGCGCCGGCAGGAGGCTTTCTTGCGGCACCGGTGCCGTTCCGGTGTCGATGATGGTCTTGCGCGGAGCATCGACGAAGTAGCAGTGCACCAGTCCACCGGGGCCGCCGAACGGCGCGGCGACGCAGTAGACCCGGTCACGGACCTTACTGAGCGATCCAGGCATCGGTGTAGCCAAATCCTCCGAATGACAGTGGCTGGATGTTGTGAAGGTTGCTGTGCGCCAGCAGCGTGGACGCAGCCGCGCTCGCAGGATTCGAGGCGAGCGGCGCGGAAGCAAGGTCTAGCGCCTGACTCACTTTGCGACCGGCAGCGTACCATCGTCCGCGATGAGCAGTGTCGAAGAACTGGTCCGTCGCACGCTGGCCATGTACGCCCATCGACATGACAGCCGTGACGTGGAGGGATACGCCTCCCTGTTCGCGGTGGACGGCTGTTTCGTCAGCGCCCGCAGCGAGTATCGCGGCCGCGCCGCGGTGAAAGACTTCATCGCCGACCTCTACCGGTCACAGCCCGCAGACAGACGCACCAAGCATTTGTGCGGCAATACCACCGTCGATCTCGACGGCTCGACCGCCAGCGCCATCACGGATTTCGTGGCCTACGAACGCTTCGGGGATGGAGCGTGGCAGGTCCATACCATCGGCCAGTATCGGGACCGTCTGGTACTCGAGGACGGCGAGTGGCGTTTCGCCGAGCGTCGTGTGGTGACGGGTCCCACCGCGCACTGATATGAAGATAGGCATCACCGTCCCCAACAACTGGGGCGTGGACGACGTGCGCGACGTGGTGGCCCTGGGCCAGCAGGCCGAGGAGCTCGGCTTCGACTCCATCTGGACCATGGACCATCTGCTCAACATCGGCTTCGTTCGCGACCGGCTGGACAACAAGCCGTACTTTCACCCTCTGGCTGTGCTGTCGTTCCTGGCCGCCAGGACCACCACCATCACGCTGGGTACGTCGGTCATGGTGCTGCCGTATCACAATCCCATCGAACTGGCGAAGTACGCCGCGACGCTCGATCAGTTGTCAGGCGGCCGCTTCGTGCTGGGTGTCGGCGCCGGCGGTACACGCGAGGAGTCTGACGCACTGGGGCTCGACTTCCATCGTCGTGGAGCGATCGCCAACGAGATGATGCGCGTGATGCGCGAGCTGTGGACCTCTGAGCTGCCGGCCTTCAGCGGCACGGACTGGCGCTTCGACAACCTGCGCTTTTCGCCCAAGCCGGTTCAACGCCCGCTACCGATGTGGGTTGGCGGGGCGAGCCCTGGCGCCATGAAGCGGACGGCGCTGCTGGGTGATGGCTGGCATCCCAATGGCCTGTCACCGGACAACTACCGTACCGGCGCCGAGCAGATCAAAGCGATGGCCGCGGCGGCGGGCCGCGACCCGGGCGAGATCTATCTGTCGGCGCGCGCAAATATTCGGCTGAATCCACCGCCGGGCGCACCCGCGTCGCCCTTCGACGGCAGTTCCCAGGCGATGGTCGACGCGATCCGCGAGTACGAGCGAGTTGGTGTCGAGCACGTGGTCCTGGCGCCTGACACTGGCAACGTGCCGCTGTTGCGCGACAAGATGCAGCACATCGCTGGCGAGGTGATTCCCCACTTCCGCGATTGAACCAGCGTCCAATCTGGCGCGCGTTCCTTGTCCGTCCGTTGGATCGTATATTGCGTCGTATACTACGGACAGGGGTTTCAGGTGAGCGTCAACATTGGAATCACGCTGCCGAACTACCGAGGCCTGGCCAATCCGGCCGACATCCTCGAGACCGCCGACCGCGCCGAGCGCCTCGGGCTGCACTCCGTCTGGGTTGCCGACCACGTCGCCATTCCGACGGCGTACGTCCCGGGCATGGGCTCCGTCCTGTACGAATCGCAAACCACGCTGTCCGTCATTGCCGGTCGCACCCAGGCGTTGAAACTGGGTTTCACGATCATGCCGACGCCGTACCGCCATCCGCTGCTACAAGCGCGGATGCTGGCGACGCTCGACCAGCTCTCGGGCGGCCGCGTGATCTATGGTGGCGGCACCGGCTACCTGGAGCAGGAGTTTCGCACGCTCGGTCTACCCTTCGAACGGCGGGCGGCCATCACCGACGAATGTCTCCAGGTCCTCAAGCTGGCGTGGACCCAGGACGTCATCGAATTCCACGGCGAGTTCGTGGACTGTTCCGACATCACCTGCGATCCGAAGCCGCTGCAAAAACCGCATCCCCCCATCTGGCTCGGTGGTGACAGCGAAGGCGCCTTTCGACGCATCGTGCGGCTTGCCGACGGCTGGCACGGCCTGCTGGGCGGGAGCCCCGGCGCGCGCAGGGAGCCGCCAACCCTGGACAATTTCCACAAGCGGATCGCCCGTCTGCACGAGATGGCAGAGGCGGCGGGTCGCGATCCGGCGACGATCACCCTCTCCGTCAAAGCCAATTGCACGATTGGACCCGACGACCCGGAGGGCCGACCACTGCGCGGCAGCATCGGCAAAATCGTCGACGACATCAAACAGCTCGAAGGGTTTGGACTCGAGCTGGTGGTGCTCGCCATCAATCTCACAGCGGAACCTGGCAGCCTGGAGGTCGTCGATCAGATCGGGGAGGAAATTCTGCCGCGAGTTGTGATGTGATCCAGTTATCAGGGCGATCGGTTGTCGAATCTGGGTATGACGGCTTCACTGACCGCAAACACGCGCAAAACATGCGTATGAGACTCCTCAGGGGATCTCGTGGGGGATGGTCGCACCATGCAGTCGACGCAATCAGCAATGGATTCGAGTTGGGCACCGTTGACTCGGCGGCGTTTGCTCCTGCTCGTGGGGTTGGGCGCCGGGGCAAGTCTGCTGAGCGCCTGCGCGGGCATCCGCCCGCCCACCAACCCGGGTGCGGCGGCGACCGCACCCGCCGCCACGTCCACGAGCTCGGGGGTGTCCACGGCCACGCCCGCCGCGGCGCAGCAACCGACGACCGGCGGTACCCTGCGGGCAGCGTCCCTGACCGATTTGATTCCGATCGACGGCCACTACCACCACCCGGGCAATGGCTTGAGCTCGTGGATCGTGTACGAGCCGCTGATCGTCTACGACGACAACTTGAACCCGCAGCCTTTACTGGCCGAAAGTTGGGACCAGAGCACCGACGGTCGTCGCATCAGCGTCACGCTGCGGAAGGGAGTCCTGTACCACACCGGCCGCGAATTCACCAGCGACGACCTCATCTATAACCTCAACCGCATCCTGGATCCGAAGATCTCCGCCGGCATCTTCTCCGGTTTCATTCCACCCGATACCACCTGGTCAGCCTCGGATAAATACACGGTCGTGATCTCGACGCAGCAGCCCTGGGTCAACGTCTTCGACTTCTTTTCGCTATTCAACATGGTCAACAAGGAGAGCGTCGAGGGTCCCAACGCACAGTCGTCCGCCGTCGGCACCGGACCCTTCACGCTGGTCGAATGGGTCCAGGGCGACCACGCCACGTACGGGAAGAACCCCAATTACTGGATGAGTGGCCGGCCCTACCTCGACAGCATTCAGTTGACAATCGCCAAGGACGCCCAGGCGCAAGAGGTCCAGTTCGAGTCTGGCGCGCTCGATTTCACGCTGCTGCCGGCGATTATCGACTTCAACCGTGTCAAAGACGATCCCAAGTTCCAGCCATTGACACTGCCGAATCCGGGGAGTTTTTTCATTCTTCAACCCAATCCCAACGCACCGCCCTTTGACGACAAACGCGCACGACAGGCACTCAACTATGCGATCGACCGCCAGCGAATCGCACAGACGGTCTTACTCGGTCTCGAGCAGCCACGCGATCTGCCGTGGCCACCGGGGACGCCCGCCGACGAGCCTCCGAAACAAGTGGTGTACAACCACGACCTCGACAAGGCTCGGTCCTTGTTCACCGAAGCGGGACTCATCGGCACCTCGTTTGAAACCCTGATGAGCGCGACCAATCCCGCGTACAACGCGATCGCCCAGATCATCCAGGGCGACCTCGCGAGCATTGGCGTCACGATGACGCTCACCCAGATGAATCAGGGATCGATGTTGGCGCGGATGAACGGGCACCAGTTCCAGGCGTATCTGGCGGGCGATGTCTGGTCCAATTTCCAGCCGGTGACGGTGCTCACCGCGGATGCCAGCCTGAACTATCGCGTCAACAACGCGGACTTCCACGATCCGCAGTACACCACGCTCGTCACCACTGCGTCGACCGAGGTCGACCCGACCAAACGGACGCAGTTGTACTCGCAAATCAACGATTTCTTGCTGGATGCCTGCTTCGATCTACCGATTGCCTCGAGTTCTACGCGGGCGCTGGCGACCAGGCAGGTGCACGGCGTCGGGCATCGACGGAATGACTTCTTCACCTTCACGGACGCCTGGCTCGGCTAACTGGGGGACACAAAGGAGATCCGAGTTCATGTTCACGTTGACCGCCGAAGATCGACTCGAGATTCAGGAGCTACTCCACCGCTATATGTTCATCCTGGATGCCGGCGAGCATCACGACCTCGGCTATGGCTACGCCGACCTGTATACCGAGGACGGGACGTTCGGCACACGTCCGCCAGGCCGCGAAGCGCTCGCCGCCGCGGCTGGTCGCGCCGCGGACGGGACGTACAGCGAGGTCCACCAGCGCGGACCGCAGAACCAGATCCACATGAACGTCGGCGAGATCATCGTGCCGACGCAGGACGGCGCAAAAGGCATCTCGTATCTACTGATGATCGACGGTCCGGCCAACCAGATCTACTGGGCCGGCTGGTACGAAGACGTGTACGTCAAAACGCCCAAAGGCTGGCGGTTCAAGTCGCGCGTGCATGTGGCCGGAACCCGCGCCGGCATTCCGTCGAACGCCGCCGCGATCCGCCATGAGTGGCAAAAGCTGGCGATACAGCACCTCGCCGCCGGCGAGTCGGTCGCCCCCGAACCCCAGCCCATCGCCCGCGACCCGCTCAAGTGGGTAGATTCGCCCGAGTGACGGGTGCGGACCTATCTCAAGGGGCTTTCTCCCAGGCACCACGCACAGCAAACGCCGACGCACCCAGAAGTGGCGCAAAATCTGCTGCTTCGGTACCAACTTCTTCGAGAAGATCGGCTGCCGACAATCTTGCTTCGCTGGTTGCTGTACCCACTGCCCACAGATTGGCGGCAAGCCCGCTGACAATCGCCGTCGCGAAGGACGTCCCCGACCAGCGTGCCCAACCGGTTGTGTTCGTCGCTGGATGCGACAGCTTGCCCGTTTTCGACGATGGGAAGCATGGCTGCGAGTACACGCTCAGGAGACCGTCGACAGGCTCACCTGATGGGTCGACGTCTCCGCCGAAGGTTGCCACATGATCACCGAAGCCCCACTCGTCGGACATATTCGAGTAGGTTGCAGCAGCCGTGTCATCCATCGTCGTGGCAGCTACTCCGAGGACTGACCGGTAGCGTGCTGGAATGCGTGGGCCGAGCCGTGGACGACCGGCTTCGACACGGCGGAATGAGTCGTTTCCGGCGGCCGCGACGACCAGGCAATTATTATCCAGGAGGTAATCAGCCAGACGCTCCAACCCGGAGTGCAACAGCTCGCTCGCACGGCGCACCTGGACGTGATTCGCTCGCAACCACGCCGTATCGTTGCTCGTGCTAGCGCCCGCATCCGTCACCGTCTCGCTGCGCGAGTCGCTCTGCGACGAGCCGCCAAACCAGAAGAAGGGCAGATGCTCGAGAGCAGGTAACATCCCCAGACTCAGATTGATAATGATCGGCTGAGTTACGGGCTTGGAGCTGATCACATGTGACAGCGTCCGCAGGAGCGTCTCGAGGTCCCCCACACCCGAGGAGCTGAGCACTGGCAGGAGTTGCACGGGCGCGTCCGGCGCCACGCTCCGCACAAGACCAAGCACAAACAGCCCGTGGTCGGACAGGCTGTATGGTGCCAGCGCTGAAGACGATGGCGCGAGTTGCAGCTGCTGTTCCTCGACACGTTTGACTCGTAGTGCGACCGCGGGTGTCGCGGGCGTAGCTCCCTCGACCACCGGCGACAGAGACTCCAATTGCGCGTTTACGTGTCGATACCTGTCGACAGCCGCGGCGACGATCTTCTGATCGGGTACCGTATCGAGCACCACCACCGGAATGCGTTGAGCGTTCGTCAGATGGCGAGCTCGCGAGCCGAAGTCGAGATCCCGCTGGGCAACCCGGTAGACATATCGCCAACGCGCCCTGTCGCCGGGAAGCTCGTCTGAAGGCACTGGTCGCGGTGCGCTGCCCGGACTTCCGCCAACACAGTCCTGCTGGGCGAGTGAGAACCAGTGCGGCATCGGCGCGACCTGACGTGCTCCGGTGCGGGCCATCCAATCGCCCTCCAGGTCGAGCGCGTGCATAGCCTTGACCGCATCTCCGACGGCAGTCAGCTGGTGCTCTTCTCTCAGATCAAAAAAGAAGAACGCAAGTGTTGGTCTGCCGGGCGCTCTGAACAGGATGGGTTCCTGACGCGATTGGACATCGCTGAAGACACCGCCGGCATGCCCTGCAAGCTCACCTTCGAGAGCGGCGCGGATCTGTCGGTGACTATCCGAGACCCGCATGTCGGGGCCCAACTCGGCCGCTACGACGATCTCCCCCGAGTGATACCAACGGGTCGGGTGCGCGCGCGACCTCCGCGTCGTCGGCGGCGAGGTCATGGCAGCCAGCTTTCGTGCATAGTGACCGGTGGTACGACCAGGCCAGCGACGTCGGACGGACCACCCAGGCGCACCGCGTCGTTCAGGTCGTCGAGTATGTCCATGGCGTCCGGGGTGGCGTGCTCGAGGCGGGTCGCCCAGAAATTTGCCGCGAGTCCTGATGTGAGAGCCGTGGCAAAGGAAGTGCCCGACCATTCGGCCCACCCCGTATCATTGTGTGCGACGGAGTCTGGAAACGTCGGAGCTGCATAAATACCGACCACTCCGGCCCGAGGGTGCAGCCCGTCGGAGGCGACACCTCCGCCCACATTGGCGAGTGCGTTTCCGAGAACCGGCACGTCGCCGATGTTGGAGTATGGCGCAGCCTGATGACCCCATTCCGTTGCCGCGACGCCCAGGACATCGTCGAAGCGAGCCGGGATTCTTGGTTGAAACCGTCGCCCGGTCTCTATCTCTGATTCGAGAGAGTCATTGCCAGCCGCGGCAACGATCAGGCAATTGTTCTCAACCAGTTGCTTGATGAGCCGCTGCAACGGTCGTTGCAGGACCAGCATCTCGCGGTTACTGAGAGTCTGGCTGGGTGGGGTCGTTCCATACCAGATCTCCGGCAGGAGCTCTACAGGTGGCATGAGGCCCAGGCTGAGATTGACGACGAGTGGATCCGCTGGCGACTTATCTTTCAAGAGGTCGGCTAAAGCACACCAGAGCAGCTCCAGAGTTCCTATTCCATAGTCGTTCAAAACCCGGTTGAGACGCATTCGTGCCCATGGGGCAACGGCATGC
>JAFAWJ010000024.1 GCA_019242065.1 Chloroflexota bacterium | reverse complement strand
TCTCCGCGGCAACGCCATCCTCGACAAGGGCGGCGCGGATAGCGCGGCGCTTGGCCATGAAATGTTGCTTTTCGCCGAGAGAGACCGCGACGGCAACCGACTCGGCATGGACGGCGGCAGCGGCAAGGTCCCGGTGGACAGGATCCCTCGCGTCGAATTCGGGAATGGGCAACGTCCAAACGAGGTTATCGAAGTCGCGCGGAGTCACTTCGCCACGAGGCTGGAGATCGGTGATCTTGGCCAGCACGGCGGCGCTGTTAAGGACTGCGACCAAAAAGCCCGCTTCTTCTTGCGAACGTGCCGTTGCCCAGTACGCCTTGTGCTCAATAGTCAGCTCTTCCGCTACGATACGAGCAGCGCTTATCCGAGTACCGGATGCTGCGTATAGAACGCGAATTGAGACGGGCCCGGATTGAACCGACAGGTTCCGCATGTGATCAATCCGTTCAGCAAAGTCATACGCGGACGTCCTTCGGCGTCCTTGTTGCAATGCTCTGCCCATTTGGTTTCGGCATCGTGCAGCCACGCCGCCAGGTGACGGTGCCCGGCATCCCGCGCCGCCGCTGAATCCAGCAGCTTTGCCCCTTCGAGCGGAATGACCGCGGTCACGGTGTCCAGCAGCCGGAACGGAGCGACCGTCTCGCCGAGCACGAGCTGACGAAGAAACTGCAGCTCCACCGGACCGCGCGGTGGTTCCACGGCATTCCAGGGCCGCTTGTCGAGCGCGCCGGCCCGGCCGCGCATGCGCGGCGCATCACGACGGCTGCCCAGCCGACTCGTCGGCTCGGGTTCCACGACGAAGAAGCGCCTCGGGACGATCGTGGCGCCCTGACGAAAGCGCGCGCGGTACGGGGAGGTGCCGACCAACGTCCGGGCGCGCGGCCATGCGACGCGGGTTCGCGTCAGGGCACGCGCGGCCTGCGCCTCGTCGGCATCGCGGCGGGCGAGGCGGCCTTCCCAACGGTCGATCTCGGACGGGGGATCGCCGGGCTGGTCGCGCCGGCCGAACAGCACGCAGGTGCTAGTGGTGCTACTGCCGGACTGCGCGCCGAAGATCGGCCAGACCCGCTCCAGCGCCCAGCCAGCAGTGACGCGAACCTGAACCCGGTCCAGGCGCCCGCTCCGCAGGATAGCGAAAACGGGCGCATTCAGCACGGCATAGGGCAGCACGAAACCGAGCCGCCCGGCGGGCGCGAGATAGCGTTCGGCGCCGCGCGCCCAGAACAGCGCGCACATGTCCTGCTGCGTCGCCAGGTTGCCGCCGGTCCAGAGCCCATACTCCGCCAATCCCTCGCGCAGCCGGTCCTTCATCTTCGGGCTGAGATGGCGATAGACGATCCAGGGCGGATTGCCGACCAGCACATGCGCGCGCTGGTCCGCCCGCGACAGCCAGACCGGGCGCACCAGGTTTCGGAACACGAACGTCCAGATGCCGTTCCGGCCGGCGCGGTACAACGCCTGAAGCTGCCCAAACGTGGTCGCCAATGCGTCCGCGGCGGCGGCGGGAGCACCGTTGATCCCGCGCAGCCGATGTCGCACGAATTCCGCGTTCGCACCGTCGCGCAGCCCCTCGTTCAGGGTGTCGAGGGCCTGCTCGAACACCGCCTGGTTTTCAGCGAGACCGGTCGGGATTTGCAGCGGCGGTGCGTCGGGAACCTCGACCAGCACGTCCGCCCGGTCGAGGTAGCGGCGCAAATTCCACTGCATCGCGTCGCCGAGAAACACTGGAACGCTGAATCTGACGGACCGGTCCAGGACCAGATCGCCGAGTGCGAGCACCCAGGTCACGCGCGCCAGCGTGACGGCGACCGGATGCACGTCGAGCCCCCGCACCTGCTCCGCGCAGGCCGCCAGAATGCGCGGAGCCGCCCAGCCTGCGCCGCGTCCGGCCGCGACCAGCCGCCGGACCGCATGGAACAGAAACGTGCCGGAGCCGCAGGCGGGGTCGAGCACGCGCTGGGTCAGCGGCGCATCCACTGCTTCGGCGACCACGCGTCCCGCCAGCCAGTCGGGCGTATAGTATTCGCCGAGATCGTGCCGCTCGTCGGGATCGACGAGGCTTTCGTAGAGAATTTTCAGGACGTCGACTTCGACGTCGCGCAGGCGAAAGCGCGCGACCTGGGCCGCAACCTGGCGGACCAACTCGGTGCCTCCCGGAATTTTCAACGGCCAGTCGAAAAAATCCGCTTCGACGGCGCCGAGAATTCCCTCCTCGGCGAGGGCCTGGCCCGACAGC
>JAFAWJ010000134.1 GCA_019242065.1 Chloroflexota bacterium | reverse complement strand
CACCGTGCGCTCCTCGAGCATGGTGAACAGCATGGTTTTGGTCACCGTGACAGGTGATCACGATCGGCCGGAATGGCTGATCAGGATCAACGGAATCCGCACGCTTACGCCACGCTGCACCAGCAGGAGCAGCGCGTCTGGGTCGCTCTGGCCGTCGGTCAAGGCCTGCAGGATGGCCCGGCCGCTGACGCCATCACCTGGCTCAGCACGGAACCAAGCTTGAGGTTGGCGTCCTCCAGCGTATTCTGGATACGCTGGACGTGACTGGCCTGCTCGCGCACGAGCTGTTTGCGGGTGCGTAGCAGGGCACACAAGTCCTGCGTCGGCGCCTCCGGCACGAAGCTCGGGCGGATCAGGCCGTGTGCTAGCAGATTGGTCAGCCACAGCGCGTCGGCAACGTCGGTCTTGCGGCCAGGCACGTTCTCGACGTGCGCGGCGTTGGCCAGGATCAGCACGAAGTCGCCGTCCGAGAGCACGTGCCAAACGGGCCGCCAGAGACGCCGGTGGCCTCCATCGCCACCTGCGTGCAGCCGCACTCCGAAAGCCACGCCGACAACGCCAGCAGTTAGGGCGTGGTCGTGTCGAAGGTGCGTCCTGACAGGGGCCCGTCACCGGCCAGGCGAACGCCCGCCACCACGCTGTCCTTGTGCACGTGGAGCCCCGCGCAGCGCGGGTAGAGAACCTCCGTTGTCCGCCTCCCACCGTTCGCGTCGGTGGCGGAGGGCACCCCTGGATTGAGGCTAGACAGCGCGCTCCCGAACCTTGCGATCCCCGGCGCAATTCGGGGTGCTTCGGACGCCCCAGATCCAACCAACACGCGAGCTCGCTCGCAACATAGAAAAGCCGACCTCTCCGCCGACGACCGGCAGACCCTGCCGCAGGTTCATCCACGGCGCGTCGCAATTCCGGTGACGACGTAATTTCAGCAGCCGCTGAGGCGGGGCACGGGCCAATCACACCCAGATAGATTCGTAAGCCGCCAGGTGTCTCCGGCTGACGCTTACTGTAGGCGGATCTCCGACAACATCTGCAGGGATGGAACGCCGGGGAGAGGAGTTGACCTTTCGTCGGACGCCCGATGCCGACCTCATGCTGCAGCCAGGGTCCTAACAGAAGCGAGAATGCGACTCATCGGAAAGGGCTTGGCGAGGAACGCCATAGGAGCTCTGAGCGTCGTCAATCGTCCACTAATCTGTTCGGCGTAGCCGGACACGACCAACACCGGGAGCTGCGGGCGGATACTCCGGGCTCTGTGAGCCAAATCGATGCCATCGAGCGTGCCGGGAAGGCGCACGTCCGTTAGCAGTAAGTCGAACCATTCACGTTCGATTAGTTGGGCAGCTTCATCGCCCGTCTCGGCTTCGATGACCTCATAGCCTCCTTCCCTCAGCTCGTCCGCAATAACCGATCGAACCAGCACTTCGTCTTCGACCAACAAAACCCGGCTCGCAACCATCATCGTCCCTAGCGCAGGGGGCAGCCCCCGATTGTAAGGAAAGTATGCCAAAGTGCCCGTCCCAATCGACTAATTTTACGTGATCTGAAGCAACCAAAATATAGGAGGGGTATCAAGAATGATCTCGGTTGTCTTAAATCGGGCTTTTTCTGCTCGCTCGACTGTAGAAAACGAGCACGTCGCTATTCTCAGTGTATACGGTGCGCGTTGCATATAATGGCGCGGGGCGATCCGCCGTCGAGCGGAAGCTGGGATTCCGTGAGGGGATCGATCTCGGCCATGTGGATCGCAAGAAGCACGAGTTCCGCGGTACGCTGCTGCTGGCCGGAGTTTTCCTTTGTGAGAGGCAAGGTTAGGCAGCGAAGCGCGAACTGCGGTCGCGGCCCCTGACCTGCCGCACGCGCGACCCCGTCAGACCATTCTGGTTGTTGAGGACGACTGCGACGTTCTGGGTTACTCTACCGAAGCACTTGAAAGTCTCGGCTACTATGTAATCGGCGCAAGGGATGATGCGTCATCGGCGCTGAGCCTCCTGGGAGCCGACCCGAGGTGAGCCTCTTGTTCACGCGTGTCGAGTTGCCGGGCAGAAGCGTGTACAGCACCGCGATGTCCGGCCGTTTGCGGCGAATCGCGCCTGCCAACTCCTGGCCACTGAGGCAATGGTCCACCGTGATATTCTCGAGTGCGGCGCCAGGGTCCTCAGCATTCAACCGCCACGAGGTGGTGCATCTGATCGGCAGTCGGGCACGGGAAAGTCGCACCTCGCGATGGCTCTGAGCGTCCAAGTGGTCCGCGCCGGGCGCAGCATCTACTTCTCTCCGCTCGCCGACATCGTCGGCAGCCTGACCCGCGCCGATCGAGAGGGCCGGCTACGCGAGCGCATCCGCTATCTCTGCCGCGCCCAGCTGCTGTTCATCGACGAGATCGACTACCTCAGCGTGGGCGCCAACGCCGGCAAGCTGTTCTTTCAGACTGGTCAACGCCCGCTACGAGCGCGGCGCCATGATCCTGACCAGCAATCGCGGCCTCTCCGAATGGGTGAGGTGATCGGCGACCCGGTGATCGCCACCGCCCTGCCGGTCGCGCAACGCGCGAGCGCCGTCCTGGCCGAAGCGCCTCCTCATCGACGTGGCAGGCGGCCCAAGGCGACAGACCTGGCGGCGGCCTGAACGAGACGGCTGCAGGTCGATTGTACTTCGTCAGGTGACGGAGGTCGCGACATGCCAAGAGGCCATCCACCACTGGGCACTCAGTGGCGCTGAACGACAAGCTCGCTACCGCTGCCCGGCAGCGAGCCGACCAACCCAAGCCCGCAATCCGGTTCAGACGGACAGCGCAGCGCATCCGGCCGCAGCGACGGAAAGCCACGGATCGCCGAGCTGCTCGCGTTGCAAGCTGAATACGTCGCCTGGGCCGGCGCCATGTCGGACTGACCGCGCGACACGTACAAGCCACAAAACGAGCCGATCTGGCGACACGAGGGCCGCCAACCTGACGATGCTGATCCAGAGCGGG
>JAFAWJ010000016.1 GCA_019242065.1 Chloroflexota bacterium | reverse complement strand
ACCAGGAGGATAAGGGCGATGCCACTGAAGAGGATCAGGATTAACAGGATTGGCACTCACTTGCCAGAGTACCAGCCACGGGCGAGCGCCGCTGTGTCGCCGCGGGGGTCTGGGTCAGGGCCGACGAGCTCTTGCGCCTGATGAGTTAGGTCCGGTCGATAGGTAGAGGAGACCCCTACAACCCCACTCGGGTACGAGGTGACGATTACGAAACCTGTTGGGCGAGGGTGACTATCACAGGACCTGCCGTGCGAGGGCGACGAGTACGGAACCTTTAGGGTGAAGGGGTGACCGCCGGTCTGGCGACGGGTACATGGTGTCGAGAGGGTAGCGGTGGCCGGTTGGTACGCTGGGGGTGTTGGATTCCGTGCCGTCACTTGCTGCCCAGGCCGCGCTGCTGGGCCGGCTGCGCGCTCGGCTCGAGCCGATCCTGGCACGCGAGGCGCTGCCGCTCGACTTTGGGCTGCAGCCGGGGCGGCGGCTGCGCCGCGCGTACGGCCGCTGCACGTTTCGTCCCAGCCCCGCACCGCCGTCGATCGCCATTCGCTGCACCGCCGACGGGGATCGCAGCCGCTGGCGACGCGAGGGGGCGATCATGGGCACCCTCCTGCACGAGGTCGCCCATCTGCGCTATCGGTCGCACGGGCCGCGCTTCTGGGCGCTGCACCGGCGGCTGGTCGATCGCGCGGTCGCCGCGGGGGTCTATGACCCGACCGATCGCGATCCCGCGGAACGCGGGCGCGGCGACGAGAAGCTCGCCGCCAGCGCCGCGTGGCCGATCGCGATGGCTGCGCGAGCCAAGCGCCTGGAGCGCCGCCGCCAGCGTGCCGCGGCTCCCGCCTGAGCGCGTTAGCGGCCGTTCAGGCGGGCCATGATCGGGGCCACGGCCTCGGCGTCGGTGCTGCTGACTTCTAGATAGTTGAAGCCCCAGCGCTCGCGCGAGATCTCCAGCTGCTCCACGATCTGCTCCACGCTGCCCAGGGCCAGGTACGGCGACTCCAGCAGGTCATCCTCGCTCAGCTGCTCGACATTGGCGTAGCGCTGCGGGGCGCTGGCCCAGTCATTCAGCAGTTGGCGAGCCGTCGCGCGGCGGTCGTCGGTGAGCCGTAGCTCGCGCACGGTCATGTTCAGCTCGATCTGCTCGAAGCGGTCGGCCGCCGCCGACTGAATGCAGCGGATTTTGTTCTCGAGCGCCGCCAGCATGATGTTGGGCATATCGACACGCCCGTCGGCGCTGGCGCGCGTCGAGACGCTGATGATGTCGGCCAGCCGTCCGGCGATCGCCAGAATGCGCGGAGAGCCGCCGCCGACCAGGATCGGCGGGACGACCGCATGTTTGGGCAGTGGCGCGTAGCCGTCGAGCGTGAAGAATTTGCCCTGGTACGAAAACGGCGCGGTGGCCTGCAACAGACCCTTGACCACTTCGAGGTACTCCTCGAAGCGCGCGACGCGCACCGTCGGGCTGTCATAGGTCAGGCCTGTCTGCGTGTACTCGCGGCGATTCCAGCCAGCGCCGATGCCCAGCTCGAGGCGACCGTCGGTCAGCAGCTGCACGGTGCCAGCTTCCTGTGCCAGGACAGCTGGGGGTCGGAAATCCTGGCACAGGACGTACGTGGCGAGCTTCATCCGCGACGACGTGGCCGCCGCGGCGGCCATCAGCGCAGGAAACGTCGAAAGGCGGCCCAGGTGGTCGGGCACCATGAAGCACGCGTAGCCGCTGGCCTCGGCGGACCGGGCCAGCTCGAGCCACCGGTCGGGTTCATTGACGCGCGCGGCTTGCAGTCCGAAGCGGAACGGCCTCACTTCGTGCGCGCGAACTTCTGGAGGCGGGCTCCTTCGAGTACCTCGGCCACGTACAGGTCGCCGACCGAGTCCGTCCAGATGCCGTGCGGACCCCAGAACTTGCCCGGATCGTGGCTGCGTTCGCTGCCGAAGCGACCGATCAGGTTGCCGTCGAGGTCGACGATGCTGACGCGGTCCTCCAGTTCGGCGACGTACATCACCCCGTCGGCGCCCACGAACAGCTTGGTCGGCCGCTCGAAGCCGGTCCACATATCCAGGTATTCGCCCTCAGGGGTGTAAATCTGGATGCGGTTGTTATCGCGGTCGGCAATGTAGACCTTGCCCTGGTGTTCCCAGACCGAATGGACCGTATGGAAGAAGCCCGGCTGGTCTTTCGTATCGCGCAGATCGCGGGCGCTGCCGGGTTCGCCCCAGGACTTGAGCAGCGTGCCGTCGGCAGCGTACTTGTGAACGCGGCTATTGCGATACCCGTCCGAGACGTAGATCTCGCCGGAAGGCGCGACGCTGACGTCGGTTGGGTGGTGGAAGGGCCCCGCGGCATGTTTGACGCCGGTCAGGACGGGCATGCCGCCGCCGGAGGCGAGTGGGCCGGCTGGCTCGCGCACATCGTGCTCGTAGCCGGTGTCGGAGTGCACGTGGCGCTTGCCCAGGGTGAGGCGGTGACGGCCGGTCTTGTCAAATTTGAGGACGACCTGGGGGTCGCGGTCGACGAAATACAGGGTGTCGTCGGGTGTGATGCACAGGCCATGCGCATCTTCGAAGATGCCGTCGCCCCAGGCGTCGAGCATCTTGCCGGACTTGTCGAAGACGATGTAGGGGTGGTCGGCGCGGGTAAAGGCGTGGACGTTGTCGTTTGAGTCGACGGCGACGGCGCCCACCTGACCCCAGACCCAACCTGACGGCAGCTGGCCCCAATCGCGAACCAGCTCGTACTTGCGATCGCCAGCCTCGACCACGATCTTGTCGGTAATGAAGGCCATAGTACGTTCTGAACCTCCGCTAGGCGGGCGCGGCGGCTTGCATGCGCACGCCACCGCGGGGAGTCTGGCCCGAGACGCGGTCCAGGTCGATAATCAACGCCGCACCGACGCGACTGAGATCGTGCTTCTGCTCCACCTCGGGGGAGAGCTCGAAGACCCGGTCGCGAATCTCGGGATCCGTCTCGAAATGCGCCCGCCCCTCGAAGGTCAGGCTGGTGCGCGCCGGCGGATCGCGATACATCAGCGCCATCCGCGGATTCTTCCGCAGCGCGTTGGCCATGCCGCCATTGGCGTGGCGCACCCAGATACTCAACTGGGTGTCGCTGTACACCTGGACGCTGCCGCGGAGTGACAGGTTCGGCGCGCCGTTTTCGTCGGTGTAGGCCACGATCATCGGTGTGTTGTTGGCCAGCGCGCTATTGACGATGGCCTTGGCAAACGCGGGCAGAGTGTCGGTCGGCTGCCCGCCCGCGCCGCCCTTGTTGACCTGCTCGACGCGGACGATGCGGTCCTGGTCGTCGAACCAGAACTTCAGCGTGCTCGAGGCGATAAGGCCGCCCGGCTCCGCCGAGACCTCGATGGTGCCATCGGCGTCGTTCACCGAAGGATTGGACCAGGGCGCCCCACGGTACACGCCAGTGATCACGCCGATGCCGGTGATCATCGGCACCACCTGGTCATAGCCGACGAACTCCTCGGGACCGTTGCCCCACATATGCGCGCCCACCGTGTGGAGGGTGACGTTGAGGGCGAGATGGCGCGCCGCGGTGGCGGTTGCGGACGCTTCGCCGGTCCGCAGCGCTTTCAAA
>JAFAWJ010000003.1 GCA_019242065.1 Chloroflexota bacterium | reverse complement strand
TGCGCCAGCTCCCGGCAGACGTACACGACGTGGTCCTGCCCCGCTCGGCGTTCGGCTTCGACGGCCAGATGACGCTCGACGGCGTCTCGGCCGAAGCGGTCGGCGCCGCGCACCCGGGCCGGGTGCACCTGGCAGCCACCCCGCGCGAGCTGCTGCGCATCCTGACGGCCACCTGACCCTGACCCGTGGGCCCCATGCGGGCCAACACGGCCAGCGACCCGCGCCCCCGTGGCGGGCCAATTGACACCGGCGTCAGCTGCGCGGTTCGCTCGCCGCGCTCAGGGCCAGGTCCCCGAACGGCGTTGCCTGCTCGACCAGGATGAGCCCGCGACGGAACAGCTCCAGCACCGCCAGGAACGTCGCCACCACCTGGTCGATCGTCTGCCCCGCCAGGGCTCGGAACGACACCCGCCCACTGCCCCGCACCGCGTCCAGGATCAGCGCCCGCTTTTCGTCCACGCTCGCGCGTGAGATGCCGGGCATCTCGAGCTGCGTCGGCCGCGGCTCCTCCGCGAAACGCCGCCACACCGCCAGCAGCGCGGCGGCACCCAGCGGCGCCAGGGGCGCGGGCGCGGCGCTGATCGACGGCTCCCGCAACGTCGGATACATGCGCTCGCCCCGCTGCTCCAGCTCGCGCAACACCTCCGCTGCCGCGCGGAACACGCGGTACGTCTCGAGTCGCTCGGCCAGGTCGGAGGCGACCTGCTCGACCTCGGCGTCGGGTGCGTCGGTCAGCAGCAGCGCCCGCGACTTGAGCAGCAACAGCTTGCCGCCGATCACCAGAAACGCCGCGAGCAGCTCGGCGTCGAGCGACTCCTGGGCGTGAACCTGAGCCAGGTACTGATCGGCGACCTGGGCCAGGCTGACCTGCGTGATCGGCAGCCGCCGCTGTTCGATCAACAGCAGCAGCAGCTCGAGCGGACCGTCGAAGGTCTCCAGGTGCAGCTCGAGCTGGATGGCCGACCCGTCAGCGGGCGAGCGCTTGAACGCCACCGGCCTTCATGTCCGCCACGTACGCGCGCGCGGCCGCGACGGGGTCGGCCGCGCGGTCCAGCAAGTCGATGAGCGCGCTGGCAACGATGGCGCCGGAGCCGCCCAGCTGAGCCACACGTTGAACGTGCTCGGGCTGCGAGATGCCGAAACCGACCACCAGCGGCGCGGACGTCTCGGCGCGCACGCGCTGCAGGAACTCGCCCAGCGCATTCGACAGATCCTGACGTGCCCCTGTCACCCCGACCAGCGCGACGCAATAGATGAAGGCCGGATCCAGCGCGGCGACGCCACGGATGCGCGCGGCTGGGCTGGTCGGCGCGATGAGTGGCGCCAGGCCCAGAGCGTTGGCCTGCAGACCAGCCTGCAGCTCGGCGGCCTCCTCGGCCGGCATGTCGGGGACGATGACGGCGTCGCCGCCCGCGGCGGCCAGCTGGGCCGCCAGCCGCGCGTCTCCCCGCCGCCGCAGCGGGTTGTAGTACGACATCAACGCCACGGGCACGTCGTCGGTGTGCGTGCGGATGAACCGCACCAGGTCCAGCGCCGTATCCAGGTTGGCGCCGCCGGCCAGGGCACGCGCATTCACACGCTGCATCGTGGTGCCGTCTGCCAGCGGGTCCGAGAACGGGACCGCGACCTCGAAGCCATCAGCGCCGGCATCCAGCGCGGCCTCAGCCAGCGCCCGGCTGGTCGGCTCGTCGGGGTAGCCGGCCATCAAGTACGGAAAGATGCCGCAGGCGCGCTGCGAGCGGAGTCGCTCGAAGGCGCGCGCAATGCGGGTCACGCGAGGTACTCGGCGTGGCCCGAAGCGGTGGCGACCGTATGGATGTCCTTGTCGCCGCGGCCGCTCAGGGTGACCAGCGTCACGCCCGGGTGCGGGTTGGCGCGCACCCACGCCAGCGCGTGCGCCGGCTCCAGGGCCGGCATGATGCCCTCGCTCCGTGTCAGCAGGTAGAAGGCGTCGGGCGCGTCCGCATCGCCGGCCGAGAGATAGCGCACGCGGCCACGGTCTTTCAAAAAGGCGTGCTCCGGACCCACGCCCGGGTAGTCCAGGCCAGCCGACACACTGTGCGTCCCGACGATCTGGCCGTCGTCGTCCTGCAGC
>JAFAWJ010001171.1 GCA_019242065.1 Chloroflexota bacterium | reverse complement strand
AAGGTGGCGCGGTCGGCCCCGACACCGCCCAGCGCATCTCCTCGGCACGCGGCGGCGGCTCGGCCCTCGACTCCAGCACGCGCGCGACCATGGAGTCAGGCTTCGGCACCAGCTTCGCCGACGTCCGCGTCCACCAGGACTCGCAGTCGGACATGCTCAACCAGCGGCTGACCTCGCACGCGTTCACCACCGGCAACGACATCTTTCTGCGCGGCGACGCCCGCGCCTCGGATGGCCACCTGATCGCCCACGAGCTGACGCACGTCGTGCAGCAGCGCTCGATGGATGGCGGCGGAGGGATGACCGTCGGCGCCGCGGGCGACACGCACGAGAACGAAGCCGATGCCACCGCGAGCGCCGTCCTCAGCGGCGCCGCCGGCCCCACAGCCGCCGCCCCCGCGGCCGCCCAGCGCGAAGCCGCACCGGAGGAAGAAGAAGTCCAGGCCCAGCACGACCTCTCACTCGAGCGCGAAGCCGCACCTGAAGATGAGGAAGTCCAGGCACAGCATGACCTGTCGCTGCAGCGCGAATCCACCGATGACGAGCAACCTGGCTAACGGCCATCCACACCCTGGTAGTGAAGTTGCTCGCCATCTGCCGACACACGCTGGGACTTGACGACGAGAGTGTCCACATCGTGAACGTGGCCGAAGCCTAGCCCCCCGTGTTCGCCGACCTCGACGAAACCATTCGCCAGATCCTCATCAAGGGCATCCCCCTGGACCTCAGCGAGGTCGACGTCAGCTTCGAGGCCCCCGACCGCGAGTGGTCCGGTCGCCTCAGCCGCCCGACCATCAACTGCTTTCTCTACGACGTGCGCGAGAACCTGGACCTGCGCGCTACCGACTTCGAGCAGGTCCGCAACAACGGCAAAGGCACCACTACCACCAAGCGCTTTCCAGCCCGCATCGACGCTACCTATCAGATCACCATCTGGGCACGTGCGCCGGAGGACGAGCACCAGCTCCTGTGGCGAACGCTTGTGGTGCTGTTCCGCAATCCAATCCTGTCCGAAGAGATGCTGCAGGGCAATCTCAAAAACCAGATGTTTCCGACGCCCGCGCGCGTCATCCAGCCCAATCAGGCGCGCGCCAATCCGGCGGAGCTGTGGCAGTCGATCGATAATCGCATCCGCCCGGCGCTGACGTATACGGTGACGGTCCCGCTCGATCCAGACATCCACTTCACCGACGGCATCGTCTTCACCCGCCGCACGCGCATCTTCGGCGAGGACCGTGACACGCCCGCCGCCGAGGGCATTCAGATCAGCGGTCGCGTCTATACCGGCAAAAACAAAGACCGGGGTGTAGCCGATGCCACGGTGACGCTCGAAGAGTCCGGCGCGAGCGTCGCGACCGACGCGGATGGGCGCTTCGCGTTCCACGTCCGCGGCGGCAAGTCGCGCATCAACGTGGTGACGCGGGAGGGTAAACGCGGGTCGCGTGTCATCGAGGTGCCGTCGGCGGAATACGATCTCCAGGTGTGAGCGACCGTGCCACGACCACGGTGACGCGGCTCAGCGTCGGGAGTTGCACCGACGTGGGCGCCGTCCGCACGCGCAACGAAGACTCGCTTCTGGTCGAGCCGCTCGAGTCGCCCGAGGCCCAGGCGTACGGCTGGCTGGGCATCGTGGCCGACGGTCTCGGTGGCCATCGACGTGGCGACCTCGCTAGCCAGTTGGCGGTCCAGACGACGCGCCAGACTTTTTATCAGCGACCACGCGGGCGCAGCACGGGCGACCGACTGCGCGCAGCCGTGGAGCGCGCCAACACCGACATCCGGCGCACCGGCGACGAGTCGCCGGCGACCACCGAAATGGCCAGCACCATCACGGCGGCAGTGATCGAGGCGACGCATCTCACCGTAGCCCAGGTAGGCGACAGTCGCGGGTACCTGATCCGCAACAGTCGTCTGCGGCAGATCACCCACGATCATTCGCTGGTCGACGAGCTGGTGCGCAGCGGCGAGCTGACGCCCGAGCAAGCGGCGCACCACCCCAACCGCAACGTGATCACCCGCGCCCTGGGCACGCGCACCACGGTGGACGTCGACATCTTCGAGGAGGGCCTGCACGACGACGACGTGGTCGTCCTGTGCTCGGATGGCCTGTACCGCTGCGTCGAAGAATCGGAGATCGCCCGCTCGCTGGTCTCCGAGCCGCAAGCCGCCGCCGAGTCGTTGGTAGCCCTGGCCAACCACCGCGGCGCGCCAGATAACGTCTCGGTCATCATCATCCGAATTTCAGTTGTGGTTTAGGGGGAGCCCGCGCATGCGCGGGCTCCCACCAAAGATGGTGATTCTTGTGACGTTCTGGTGTGACGTGACTGGTTGACTGGCCGCAACCGTCCCGGGGGGAGCCGAGCCCACGGGGAAAGGTCGTTGTGCAAGGAGTGTTTGAGGATGCCTGAGTACCTGTCGCCAGGGGTCTATATCCAGGAAGTCGATAGTGGCCCGCGGCCCATCGAGGGGGTTGGCACCGCGTGCGCCGCCTTCGTCGGCCTGACGCCGGCTGGTCCCACCAATCAGCCGCAGCTGGTGACCAACTGGTCGCAATATGTCGAGACCTTCGGCGCTCTGGAAGACGGCGGGCGGCGCAATCCGCACCTGCCGGGCGGCTTCCTGTCGCACGCCGTGCATGGCTATTTCCTCAATGGCGGCGGCCGCTGCTACGTGACCCGCGTCGCACCCGAGGGGAGCGCCAATGGCTCGCGGAACGGCAAGGCCAACTCACCCGCGTCGGTGCAGTTGCCAAGCGCCAAGTCCAAGGCCGTTCCGTCGCTGACGATCCGCGCCCTGGGTGATCCCAACCAGGACATCGAAGTCGAAATCCAGCCGCCCTCTGGCGAGACCCCGCCCGAAGGCAGCTTCACGCTGAAGGTCAAAATGGGCACGACCGAGGAGACGTTCGACAACGTCAATCTCGGCCGCCGTGGCACCAGGAACGTCGCGGAGACCGTGGCGCAGACCAGCAAGCTGGTCACGGTCGTCGAGGAAGCTGGCGTGGGGCCGCTCGCTGAGCGCGTCCCGGAGGTCGGCAACTACCTGATCAAAGCCGCCCAGACCGCGATCCAGCCCAAGCTCCTGCCAGGCGACTTCGCCGGCAGCGTCGACGAGCGCAGCGGCTTCGAAGGTCTGCAGATCGCCGAAGACGTCACCATGGTCTGCTGCCCTGATCTCATGAGCGCGTACCAGGCGGGTGCGATCGACCGAGATGGTGTCAAAACGGTCCAGTTGGCGATGATCAACCACTGCGAGCAGATGGGCGACCGGATGGCCATCATCGATCCGCTGCCCGATCTGTCGCCGCAAGAGGTCCGCACCTGGCGCCAATCGGAGACCAACTACGACTCCAAGTACGCGGCGCTGTACTACCCGTGGATCACCATCGGCGGTCCCGATGGTCGCCCGATGGTCGTTCCACCGTCAGGCCACATGGCCGGCATCTACGCCCGCAATGACAACGAGCGCGGCGTTCACAAGGCGCCCGCCAACGAGATCGTGCGCGGCGCCCTGGCGGCGGCGAGGCCGATCACCAAGGGTGAACAGGACACGCTGAATCCAATCGGCGTCAACTGCATCCGCTCGTTCGCCGGCCGCGGTGTGCGTGTATGGGGCGCCCGTACGCTGAGCAGCGATCCAGCGTGGCGATATGTGAACGTGCGGCGCCTGTTCAACTTTGTCGAGAAATCGATCGAGATGGGCACGCAGTGGGTCGTCTTCGAGCCCAACAATCCGGATCTGTGGGCGCGCATTCGGCGGGACGTCGGCGCGTTCCTGACGGGTCTGTGGCGCGACGGTATGCTCTTTGGCCAGACGCCGAACGAGGCGTTCTTCGTCAAATGTGACGAGGAGCTGAACCCGGCCGACGTGCGCGACCGTGGCCAGTTGTTTATCGACGTGGGCCTGGCGCCCGTCAAGCCCGCCGAGTTCGTGATCTTCCGGCTGAGCCAGTTCTCTGGCGGCGGCGCATAGGAAGTCCCGAAGTCGCGTGTCATGAAGTCGCGAGTCGGCAATCGCGAGGGGGCCGATATGAGGCCGCCTCCGACCCCCTCGCGACTGGACGCAATGCCGCTGGTGACTCGCGACGCCTGACTGATTCATTGACTAACTGACCAAATTGAACCCCCACATCACCTGAGGACAACTGAGATCCATGGCTGAATCCAAAGACTCGATGATTTCCTCGTTTTTCAGTCTAGAGGTCACCGGCAAACTCGTCGGCGCGTTCCGCGAGGTCACCAACCTGGGCAGTGAGAACGCCGTCGTCGAAGACAAATCACGCGGCCCGGACGGCAAGTACATCATCAAAAA
>JAFAWJ010000932.1 GCA_019242065.1 Chloroflexota bacterium | reverse complement strand
CTACTACGTCCTCGACGCGCCCGAGATCACCGACGCCGAATACGACCGCCTCATGGAGGAGCTGCGGGCGATCGAGTCCGAGCATC
Source organism: Chloroflexota bacterium (assembly GCA_019242065.1). Next base: position 5,666 of record JAFAWJ010000932.1, on the reverse strand, counting down.
CCGAGCTCCAGTCGCCCGATTCGCCCACCCAGCGTGTCGGGGCGGGACCGGCGGCGCAGTTCGCGGTCGTCCAGCATCGGGTGCCCATGCTCAGCCTGGCGAACGCGTTCACCGCGGACGCCTTGCGCGCCTGGCACGAGCGCATCAGCCGTCTGCTCGGGCGCGAGGTACGTGACTTTACGATCGAACCCAAAATCGACGGACTGGCCATCATGCTGCGCTACGAGCGGGGGCGTTTCAGCATCGGGGCCACGCGCGGCGACGGCTCGCAAGGTGAAGACATCACGGCCAACTTGCGGACGATTCGCAGCGTGCCCATGACGCTCGATCCAAAATTCTCTACAGCGGTGCCGACGTACCTCGAAGTTCGCGGCGAGGTGTATCTCTCGCGCGCCGCCTTTCAGAGAATCAACGACGAGCGCGCCACCGCCGGTCAGCCGCTGTTTGCCAATCCGCGCAACTGCGCCGCGGGTTCGGTCCGCCAGCTCGACTCGCGCATCACCGCTCGACGGCCACTGGACGTGTTCATCTATGCCCTGGGCGAGGCCGAGGGCTGGCAGCCGCGCACGCAGTGGGAGATGCTCGAGGCTTTTGCTGGCTGGGGCTTCAAAACCAACCCGAACAATGCCCGAGCGCAGACCATCGACGAGGTCATCTCGGCCTGCGCCGAATGGGAGCATCGACGCGAGAAGCTGGCCTACGAAATCGACGGCGTGGTGGTCAAAGTCGACGACCTCGACGTCCAGGGCGAGCTCGGCGTGGTCGGGCGTGAACCGCGCTGGGCGATCGCGTTCAAGTTCCCGCCGGTTCAGGCGACGACCGTCCTGCGATCGATCGAAGTCAACGTCGGACGCACTGGCAGTCTCAATCCGTACGCCGTGCTGGAACCCGTTCAGGTCGGCGGCGTGACGATCTCACAGGCGACCCTGCACAACGAGGACGACATCCGCCGCAAAGACATTCGCGTCGGCGACACGGTGCTCGTGCATCGGGCCGGCGAAGTCATCCCGCAAGTGATCGGTCCGATTCTCGGCAAGCGACCACCCGACGCGGTGCCCTACGCGCTGCCGACGACGTGTCCGCGCTGCGGGTCGCCCGTCATCCGTCCCGAGGGCGAAGCCATGGCGCGCTGCACCGGCGGCTTCGCGCGATGCGTGGCGCAGCGCTTCGAGCTGCTCAAACACTTCGTCGGCCGCGGCGCGATGGACATCGAGTCGGTCGGCGAGAAGCTGGCCTGGTCCCTCGTGATCGAAAGTGAGCTGGTGTACGACCCGAGCGATCTGTACACGCTGACCAAAGACCAGCTCGTCGCCCTGGAGCGCGTCGGCGACAAGAGCGCCCAGAACATCCTGGACAACATCGCCGCCAGCAAGAAGCGGCCGCTGACGCGGGTCCTGTACGCGCTCGGCATTCGTTACGTCGGCTATCAGACCGCGGAGCTGCTGGCGCACGCTTTCGGGAGCATGGACCGTTTGCGCGATGCCGAGCTGGACGAGATCGTGGGCGTCGAAGGTGTCGGACCCAAGATCGGCGAGAGCGTCCACGCCTGGTTGCACGATCCTGACAACCTGCGCATCGTGGACAAGCTGGTGGGCTACGGCGTCAACATGACCGAGGAGACGGTCACCCGCGGCGGACCGCTGGCCGGGCTGACCATTGTGGTGACCGGTCGCCTGGAGCACCAATCGCGGTCGCAGATCGAGCAGCGGATCAAGGAGCTCGGGGGCGCGGTCGGCGATTCGGTGTCCAAGAAGACCAGCTACCTGGTTGCCGGCGAGGATGCCGGCTCGAAGCTCGAGCGAGCCAAAAAGTTGGGAACACCGATCCTGGACGAACCCGCGTTCGAGGCGCTCATCGAGGAACGCTCCAACGCCTGAGCGCTGCCCCTGGGCCGACAGCGACCCGGCCATGTGCGACTATCACGACCTGGAGTGGGGCATCCCGCTGCACGACGAGCGTGCCCTGTTCGAGCTGCTGACGCTGGAGGGCGCCCAGGCCGGGCTGAGTTGGAGCACGATCCTGAAGCGGCGTGACGGCTATCGGGCTGCCTTCGCCAACTTTGAAGTCGACCGGGTCGCCGAGTTTACCGACGCCGACGTCGTTCGACTGCTGAGCGATACGGGGATCGTCCGCAATCGCCAGAAGATCCTGGCGACGATCACCAATGCGCGACTGGTGCGCGACCTGCGCGCCTCGGGCGGCTCGCTCGACGGCCTGGTGTGGTCGTTCGTCGGCGGCCAGCCGCTGGACCATCGCTTTACCAGCATGCAGCAGGTGCCGGCGACGACCGTCGAGAGCCAGCAGCTGAGCCGGGACCTGCGCAAGCGGGGGTTCGGGTTCGTTGGGCCGACGATCTGTTACGCCTTGATGCAGTCGGCTGGACTGGTCAACGACCACTTGCTGGGGTGTGTGGCGCGCCGCGCCGGCTGATCGTCACGGCTTCGGATCGGACAGCTGGGTAGGATCATTGGCACGTGTTGGCCGCTGGCAGCCCGGTCACGGTACGCAAGCTGAAGCCGGGCGGGGTGCTCGATTACTCGTGGACGGGTGTGGTGCTGCGCTGCGATGCGGCGGGCCTCGTCCTGCGCGCCGAGTTCAACGTCGACCTAGTCGAGCGTGAGTTCGCGACGTTCCGGCGGGGCGACGTGTTCGTCGAGTTCTACTACTTCGAGCGTGGCTACAACGTCTTCCAGATCAGCACGCCAGAGGGCGAGCTGAAAGGCTGGTATGCGAATGTGGGGCTGCCCGCGGAGCTGGACGGCGAGGCCGGGGAGCTGAGGTACGTGGACCTGGCGCTGGACGTGTGGGCGCGGCCGAATGGCGAGTTCGTGGTGCTGGACGAGGACGAGTTCGCGGAGCTGCTCGACGAGCATGTGGACCTGGCGGAGGCGGCGCAGCAGGGGCGCGAAGCGCTGCTCGAGCTGGTGAGCGCTGGTGAGCTGCCGCGCTGGCCCGAGGACGGTGCTGGTGGCCTCTAATCCGTCGTCTTCGCACACACGGTCTGTGGATTGTCGGCGTGCGACGCGGTGGATCTTCGGGCGGCCTGGCGTGAGGGCTAGGACGCGGCGGCACGGGCCGAGCCTGGCACGCTGGCTCTCGGCTGGCGGGCTGGGGGTTGGCATCGCCGCGCTGGCCTACTGGCGGCGAACGCTGACCCGCGACGGGGCGATCGCGGCGGCGGGCGTTGGCGGCGCCGTGTTTGCCTGCGGCGGCTTGCCCGCGGCCGGCGCGTTGCTGAGCTTCTTCGGCAGCTCGACCGCCCTCTCGCGTTTCGGCGAGGCCCGCAAGCGCAGCCTGCCCCTGGCGCAGGCCAAGGGCTCGCAGCGCGACGCCTGGCAGGTACTGGCCAACGGCGGCGTCGCCACGCTGTGCGCTGTGGCACACCAGCCGCAGGGTCTGGCCGGTGCCCTCGCGGCGGCCGCCGCCGACACCTGGGCCACCGAGCTCGGCCTGCTGTCAACGTCGGCGCCCCGGCTGATCACCACACTAAGTCCGGTGCCACCCGGCACCTCAGGAGGCGTGACGCTGCAGGGCCTGATGGCCTCTCTCGGCGGTGCGACCGTCGTCGGCCTGGCCTACGCGGCACTTGGCGGCGGTTGGGCGAGCCTGCGACGGTCGGTCGTCGGCGGCCTGGGTGGAGCCCTGTTCGACTCACTCCTCGGCGCGACGCTCCAGGCCGTCTACTGGTGTCCGACCTGTCAGACGGTCACCGAAGACACCGTGCACGCCAAATGCCAATCCACCACGCAGCTACACAGTGGCTACATGTGGATGACCAACGATACGGTCAACGCCCTGGCAACCCTCAGCGGCGCCGCGATCGCTCTCGCCCTCTGAGACGCCAGACGCGGCGGAGCACGTCAGGGGAGGGAGACTAACGTGCGCCGCCGGCCGGCTGGGAGGGAGAGAGTGTGTCTGCTAACTCCCACCTTAGACCGCTTGCCGGCGGATGCATATCACGATGCCGCTACGGACGCCGACGGCGGCACCAGGCGCTCGAGCGTCTCGGGCAGCGCCGAAAGATCCGGCAATTCGGCGGCGCGCGGCAGGTCGCTGCGCTCGTCGAGACGGTTGATCCAGACGGCGGTCAATCCCAGCTCGGCAGCTGGCGCAACGTCATGAAAGGCACTGGCGGCGACGTGCACGTGGCGGGCTGTGTCGGCGGCGGTCTTTTCGAAAAACCGCTGCCAGTGGCCGTGGGCAGGCTTGTAGGAATCGGCCTCGGCGGCGGTGATGCGCAGGTCGATCGGGACGCCGATCTGCTCGATCGACGCCGCCAGCAGATTAGGGTCGGTGTTGGACAAGATGGCCACGCGCCAGCCGTTGTCTCTCAGGCTGCGCAGCGCTTTTGGCACCTCAGGGAAGGCGGGCCAGCCCGGCAGCGAGTCGGCGAGGGCGTAGGCGCCAGAGGGATTCAGCGGCAAGTCCTCGACGGCGGCGATGGCGCGCAAGGTGCGCGCGCCGACCTCGCGGTACGCCAGCGCGCGACCCTCCTGGACCAGCGGCTCGATGGCCTGATGCTGCCGCAGCAGGCGCTCGGCGTCGGCGTCGGGCCAAAGCTGACGAATGACGCCGCGGATGCCGGCGTACCAGTCGATGAGGGTGCCGTAACAGTCGAAGGTCGCCCAGCGATCGGACACGCGGGTAGCAGCGTACACGCCTGAGAACAAAAAGCCTGGAGGGTGGTAAGCCAGATTCTGTTTACGACGGCCATCTATCTCCGGACGAACTGCTCCGACCGGCCCGCTCTTACGAGCGGGTGCCCTCTACCCTGGCCTCGGCGAGCAGCGTCAGCGGCCATGCTTGAGGTTGCAGCAGGCGGGGGTTACCGCGTTTCACCCTGCGCCGAGGCGCAGACTGCGTCTCTGTGGCCCTGTCCGTCTCGACCTGCGAGCAGATCGAGCCCCGGCTTGCGCCGAGCGCCTTGCTCTGTGCTGTCTGGACTTTCCTCTACGAGCAGTCTCGCAGCGGCCGTCCTTCCTCCAGGCACATCAAGTGTAGCGCGGTTGAGATACTGGCCCGCTGGTTGCATCAGCCTGTAAGCATGTGCCCAGGTGCAGGAACCAGGTGAGGTGCGCGCAGGCGGCTGCCAACTGACCTCTATGCCAGCGCAAGCTGGGCCAAACGCGGAAGGCATGGCCCCGCCGTCTGAGCTACCGCCAGAGAGGGCCGACAGCGACGGACTCGTGGGGGCGGGGGCCGGCACTGCCACTGTTACGACGACGAATGGGCACGACGCCGGCCTCGGACCGGTTCCTGCGCCGCGTGGTCAGGCAGGTCTACTCGCCGATTCGCCAGCTGGCGATCGGCCCTGGGCGGGAAGCTGGCGGCGGCGCGAGCCGTGGCTCGCCCTGCTTGTCCTCGCGGCGGTCATGTTCGTCTACGCCTGGTCAGGCCACTTCTGGGTTGACGTCGTTGACGAAGGCTATTTCCTCGACCTCAGCCAGCGCGTCCTGAACGGTGCCCTGCCGTATCGCGACTTCACCACCTATTACACGCCGGGCACGTTCTATTTGTTCGCGGCCGCCTTCAAGCTCTTCGGCACAAACCTGCTGGTCATCCGCTACCTGATGGTCGTCGTGCGCGGGCTATGTGCCCTGCTGCTGTACGTCCTCGCGCGGCGGGTCGCGCCCTGGCCGCTGGCCTGGCTGCCGTTTGCCCTCATG
>JAFAWJ010000830.1 GCA_019242065.1 Chloroflexota bacterium | reverse complement strand
GAGGTGGCAAGGCCCAATTCCAGGCACTCGTCGAGTGGATGACCGCCGAAGGCTTTGCGGAGCCGATTCTCACCGCGAAAGATTGGGCGGGTGAGGACAACCGCTCGATCAGCCAGACGGAGTACGACCAGATCGCGGCAATCATCGAACGCTTTCTGATGACGCGGACGTTGGACGAGCTGTACCAGAAAGCCGTGGAGGCGCGGTTTCGGTTGGCGCCAGCCGCAACAGCCATTGATATTGTCGACAGCCGTCAAATTCAGGCGCGCGGCGTGCTCGTGCCCGTCACCCACCCCGACCTGGGCCGGAGCTTTCTCTATCCGGGTGCGTTCGCGAGGTTTTCCGCCACGCCATTGGAACGATTCCAGCGTCCCCCACACGTCGGGGAGCACACCCAGGAGGTCCTGCATGAGTCCGCACCCGCATCGAGCTCTGGCGCCCACGCCACGGCGCGGTCCGGCGGCTCGGCGCGCGGCGTCTTCGATGGCTTGAAGATCGTCGACTTCACCTGGGCTGCGGCCGGGCCGATTACCACTCGCCACTTCGGCGATCTCGGCGCAACCGTCGTCAAGATCGAATCCAGCAAACACCCCGACTCACTACGCGTTGGACCGCCATTTGTGGACGGCAAACCCGGTATCAACCGCAGCGGCTTCTTCGCCCAGTTCAACCCCAACAAGCTGAGCGTCACCCTGGACATGACCAACCCCGCCGGCCGCGAGGTCGCCCGCAAGCTGATCCTCGACTGGGCCGACGTGGTCGTCGACAGCTTCACGCCACGCGTCATGCCCGGCTGGGGCCTGTCCTTCGAAGATCTGCACCCGCACCGCCCGGACCTGATCATGCTCAGCACCTGCATGCAGGGCCAGACCGGCCCCTATCGCGACTACGCCGGCTTCGGCGACCAGGGCGCCGCGCTCTCCGGCTTCTTCATGCTGAGCGGCTGGCCCGACCGCGATCCGGCCACTCCCAACGGTGCGTACACGGATATGGCGACGCCCCACTTTGGTGCGGCCGCACTACTCGCCGCGCTGGAGTACCGCGCGCGCACCGGCCGCGGCCAGCACGTCGACCTGTCGCAAATCGAGTGCGGCGTGCACGTTCTGGCACCCCAGGTGCTGGAGTACACGGTCAACGGCCACGTGCCACAGCGCATGGGCAACCGCTCGCTGCGCGCGGCGCCGCACGGAGTATTTCCGGTAACTGGCAAGGACGCCTGGATTGCGATCGCGTGCGAGACTGACCAGCAATGGCAGGCCCTTGTCGTCCTGATGGGTTCACCCAAGTGGGCCACCGATCCACGTCTTGCGACGGTTGGTGGTCGACTCCAGTGCCAGGACGAGATCGAGGCTCGCCTGGCGGAGTGGACCGCTCCGCAGGCGGGGCCGGCGCTACAGCGGGCACTGTTGGAGGCTGGCGTGCCGGCCGGCGTGGCGTCGCCGATGCTGGACGTGCTGGAGGATCCGCAGCTGGCGGCGCGCCAGCATTTTGTGCCGCTGGAGCATCCGGAGATGGGCGTCTTGCGGTACGACGAGCTGGGTTTCAAGCTGTCGGAGACGCCCTCGCACCTCCGCACCGCCGCGCCGTTGCTTGGCCAGCACACCGAGCAGGTGCTCAAGGAGTTTCTGGGCTATTCGGAGGCCGACTACAACGCCCTGGTGGAGTCGGGCGCTCTCCAGTGACCGTGTCTTCGGAGTACCACAACCTGTGTGATGATCTCGCGGCCGAGCACGCGTCGCTCGATAGCGTGCTGGCCCCACTCTCGGAGGCGGAGTGGTCGCTGCTCACGCCCGCCGAGGGCTGGACCGTCCGCGACAGCATCCTCCACCTGGCCCTCACCGACGCCGCGGCCGCGCTGGCGGCCAGCGATCCAGCTGGCTTCGAGGCGTATCGCGCGCAACGGCGCCAGGGCGGCGGTGATGCCTTTGCGGACAGCCGCGGCATGCCCGCCGCGCAGCTGCTGGACCTCTGGCGCACCAATCGTCGCCAGTTGCTGGATTGCCTACGACAACTGGCGCCGAGCCAACGCATCACCTGGTTTGGCCCACCCATGAGCGCCATGTCGCATGCCACCGCACGCTTGATGGAGACCTGGGCTCACGGCCAGGACGTGGTGGATGCGCTCGGCGTCGAGCGCGCCGACACGCGGCGGCTGAAGCACATCGCCCACCTGGGTGTGCGCACGCGCGGCTACAGCTACGGTCAGCATGATCTCACGCCGCCAGCCACCGGCGTGCGCGTGGAGCTGGCGGCGCCTGATTCAGCTGAGACGTGGACCTGGGGCGAAGCCAATTCGCCAGACCGCGTGCGAGGTCCAGCCGGCGACTTCTGCCGCGTCGTCGTCCGCCGCCGACACCTGGATGCCACCCAGCTGGCCTATGAAGGCCCGCACGCCCGTGAGTGGCTGCTCATCGCGCAAGCCTACGCGGGCGCGCCAGGTTCAGGACGAACGCCTGACGGCTAGTCTGCCCCAGAGAATTCTCCTACACGTGGTGGTGTATCGTCGACAGTCACCGACTCAACAGTCCGAACTTTGGTCTCCTTGCTCAGTAAAGAACGAGCGGAGTTCGGCGTACGTCTCGTCGGGCACCTCCTCGGCCAGGAAGTGGCCTGAATCCAGGCCTCGGCCGCGGACGTCGTGGGCCCATTCGCGCCAGATGGCCAGAAAGTCCCAGCCGAGAGTGGACCAGCTCTTTTCACCCCACAGCACCAGCATCGGGCAGCTGATCTTGCGCACGCCGGCGTCGGCTTTATCCAGCGCGAAATCAATGCTGGCGCCGGCGCGATAGTCCTCACAGATGGCGCGGATGGTCTCAGGATTCTGGTAGCACCGCCAGTAGTCAGCCCGCGCTTCAGGGGTCCAGTAGGTGGTAGGCCGGCGCTCGAAAAAGACGTCCGGTGCGCGCGAGATCGCTCGCTCCGGAAAGTCCGCCGGCTGCGCCAGGAAGAACCAGTGCCAGGTGCGCAGACCGAACTCCATGTCTGCTCGGCGAAATGATTCGTAGGTAGGGATGATGTCCAGGACCGCCAGCTTCCGTACGCGCTCGGGATGGTCGAGCGCCAGACGATAGGCGCAGCGCGCGCCGCGATCGTGGCCGGCGACGAAAAACTGGTCGTAGCCCAGCTGGCGCATGACCTCGACCTCATCCAGGGCCATGGTTCGCTTCGAATACAGCGCGTGATCCGCCGTATTGGGTGGCTTGGAGGTGTCACCGTAGCCGCGCAGGTCCGGCGCGACCACGGTAAACTCGCGCGCCAGCCGCGGGGCGATCTTGTGCCACATGACATGGGTCTGCGGGTTGCCGTGCAGCAGGAGCAGCGGCGGGCCCGAGCCGCCATGCCGCACGCGGATCTGTAGTTCACCCGTGTCGATGGTGGACAACTCGAAGCCTTCGAACATATCCCTACTGTACGCTCGGAAGGTCATGCCGACCTACACCCGTGATGGTGACATCTCCATCCACTTCGAGGAATACGGCGACCCGGCCGGCTTTCCGGTCGTTTTGTTCGCGCCGGGTCTGATGCGCTCGTCCGCCGGTCGCTGGGACCGCACCGACCTGGTGCCGCGCACTGTCCTGGGCAACGGCTACCGCATCATCGCCATGGACCAGCGCAACGCCGGCGAATCCAAAGCACCCATCACCGCCACCAGCTCGTGGGCCGACTACGCCGACGACGCCATCGGTCTGATCGACCATCTCGGTCTCGAACGGCTCGCCGTCTGGGGGCGCTGCATCGGGCCGTCATTTTGTATGAAGGTCATCCAGCAGCTTGGCCATCAGGCCGCGCGCGTCACCGCGCTGATCGATCATGCGCCCATCGGACTGACGGCTATCAACCGGGGCCACTTCATGCATGGGTTTTATCAGTGGGCGGAGGAGTTGCCCGCGGGCACCTTTGCCGAGGCTGCCGGCATGGACCCCATCGCCGCGGCGTTCTGCGAAAACCTGTTTGGGACGGACTTCGTGTTCAGCGTGTCGCGCAGTTGGGTGGGTTCTATGCAGACGCCGACGCTGGTGCTGCCCGGCCGCGACCTAGCGCATCCCCAGGCTATCGCGCTGGAGACCGCCGATCTCGCGCCGAACGCGGAGCTGAAGATGGGCTGGCAGGACGACCTGGAGGCCGCCGGTCAATCGGTTCGGGACTTCCTATCCGCCCATCGGTGAGTATCTCCTTCCAAGACGGGTGTCATCCTCAGAATCACTTACCGTGAGGGATGACTTACCGGGGTTGGATCGATCAGATTGGGAAGCGGGGACCTGCGGGCAGGTCCAGCGCGGCTTTGGTCGAGCCCACGGCGATCCAGTCGTTGGTGAGCCCGTTGTGCGCCGCCGCGGCGTTGGCGTCGCGCCACAACCGCTGCAAGTCCGAACCCTCGTACAGGCCGCTGCCGCCGCACTCTTCGTACAGCGTGTTGACCGCCTTGCGCGACGTCTGCGCGGTATACGCCTGATCGCGCATGCACTTGGCGCGCACGTCGCGGCCCACCTCGCACGCCGGCACGCGCGAGTAGCGCTCGGCGTTCTGGAGCGACAGCGCATGCGCCGCATCCACCATCGCCGACGCGCTGGCGTACCGCGACATGTTGACCGTCAACCCGTCGTCAATGCTGCTGGACTTCGATCGCAGCCGGTCCTCGTAGGCCGCCAGGAACCCGCGCGCCGCGCCCAGCGCCGGCGCCGCCATCGCGGCCGTGAAGTTGGCCCACGAGATGGCGCCGTACATGGGATTGGCGTGGACCTGGTGTCCCGGTGCAACGCCGTCTTCTACCTGTCGGCCGACGAGCGTGCGGTACTCGGGAACGAAGACGTCGTCGAGGATGATGGTCTTGCTGCCGGTGCCCTTGAGTCCGACGGTAAACCAGTCGTCGACGATGACAAAGTCCTCGCGCGGGATCAGCAGCCAGCGGAGCTCGGGCGGGCCGTCCGCCGCGGCTCCGTCGCGTTTGATGGGCACCATCGCCGTGAGCCAGTTGCAGTGGTCCACGCCGCTCGAGAAAAACCCGCGACCGGTCCAGCGGTAGCCACCCTCGACCGGCACGACGTCGCCGACGGTGTTGACCACCGACGACGCCAGCGAGTTGAGGTTACTCCACAGCTCTTCCTGGGCGGCCAGCGGGAACTGGGCGAGCATCCACATATGCGCGGTCCACAGCATGTACACCCACCCGGTCGACGGACACGCGGACGCCAGCTCGACCGTCACGTCGATCATCGCCTCCGAGCCGAGCTCCGAGCCACCGAAGCGCTTCGGCGTCATGAGTCCGTACAGTCCACTTTCGAGCAGGTCGGCCACGTTCTGGGGTGGCAGATGGCGCAACTGTTCGGTCTCTGCCACGCGCTCGCGAAGGGCCGGCTTCAAGGCGCGGGCGCGCTCCACCGCCGCGCCATGAGTTGCGAGCACGGCGGGTGTGGACGTCAGCTCGTAGACGGGTCGGCTGTCTGCGGTAATCAAGGTGCTTGCCTCCCTCCGAAACAACGGTATGCCCTGATCACGCCGCCTGGCTGCGTTGCAGCGCGGACAACAGGTCGTGGATGCGAACGGGTTTGCTGATGTAATCGTCCATACCGGCCGACAGGCAATCTTCTCGATCGCCCTGCATCGCATTGGCGGTCATGGCGATAATGTGCGGGCCGAGCGGGGGCTCCCATTGGGCACGAATGCGGCGCGTCGCCTCCAGCCCGTCGAGCTCCGGCATCTGCACGTCCATTAGCACGACATCGTACGGCTGCCGCTCGAGGGCCGCGATGGCCTCCAGCCCGTTGCCGGCGACGTCGGCACGATAGCCGAGCTGAGCCAGCAGGTGGAGGGTGAGCTTCTGATTGACGGCATTGTCCTCCGCCAGCAAGATGCGTAAGGCTGACCGGTTGTCCAGGTCCGTGTCGATTGGCAGGTCTGGATCGGCAGTCACGGACAGCGACGGTGACTGCTGCACGCAGACTTCCAGCAACGTGTCGAGCAGGTGGGACGGCTTGATCGGCTTGGTGAGGTAGGCCGCGGGGGCGACTTTCTCGGAGGCGGCCTCACGCCTGCCGATCGACGACAGGAGTACGACCGGCAACGCGTGCGCGTCGCGCATCTGACGGATTTCGGCCGCCAGCGCCAGACCGTCCATCTCGGGAATCTGCATGTCCAGGATGGCGATGTCGAAGGGATCACCCTGCCGAATCCACTCCAGCGCCTCGTGCGGCGAGGCCGTGCCGCGCGGCGTCATGCCCCAGGCAGCGGTCTGGTGCTCGACGATGCGGCGGTTGGTCGCGTTGTCGTCGACCACCAGCAGGCGTCGGCCGTTCAGCTCCGGCCGGTCGGCGACCAAGTGTGCGCTGGTGCTCGCGCCGGAGCCGGCGCGGGCGCGGATCGTGAAGAAGAACGTGGACCCCATGCCGGGCTCGCTCTCGAGCCACATGCGGCCGCCCATCAGTTCCGCCAGCCGCCGACTGATCGCCAGGCCGAGGCCGGTGCCGCCATATCTGCGCGTGGTCGACACATCCCCCTGACTGAAGGCTTGAAAGACACGCTGGACCAGGTCCGGCGCAATCCCGATCCCCGTATCGCGGACGGCGAACGTCAGTTCATGGAGGTCCTCGCGAACGACCTCGCCAGACGCCGTGAGGACCACCTCGCCGTGCTCGGTGAATTTGATCGCGTTGTTCAGCAGGTTGAGCAAAATCTGGCGCACGCGCGTGACGTCGCCGACGACCACCGGCGGCGTGCCGTCCTCGACGACGTACGCCAGGTCCAGTCCCTTCTTGCTGGCCATGGGCGTCAACAGGTCCAGGACTGCCTCGATGCACGCGCTCAGGTCGAACGGCTGGGCTTCGACTTCGAGCATGCCGGCTTCGATCTTCGAGAAGTCGAGAATGTCGTTGATGATGGTCAGCAGCGCGTCGCCGCTGTCGCGGATGATTTCGGCGAACTCGCGCTGCTCGTCGTCCAGGTCGGTCGTCAGCAACAGGCTGCCCATCCCGAGAATGCCGTTCATCGGGGTGCGAATCTCGTGGCTCATCGTCGCCAGAAATGCGCTTTTGGCCAGGTTCGCCTGGTCAGCGGCATCTTTGGCTTGCTGCAGCACGATCCGCGCACGCTCGCGCTCGAACACGCGACCGAGCTCGGTGCCGATCAGTTGACTGGTATCCAGCAGCGGCTCGTCGGGTGGCTGGGTGGCCCGTGACATGAACCGCAGGATGGCGACCACCTCCGCGCCCACCAGGACCGGCAGGGCAAACTCCAGCTTGACCTGGGTGTCCGCCTGCGCCTCCAGGTCCAACCGCCAGGCGGGTTGGCCGGTCAGCCGCGACTGGGAGACCACCCCGGTGTGACGCCCGAAGTGGCCGCTCTCGGCGGCAGCGCTCAGGTGTGCCAGCGGGTCGGCGTCATCCACGTTCCAGATGTGTGTCGGCACGATGCGCGGGGAGCCCTGTCCGTCGATCAGATAGGCGTGCCCGATCGCCCATCCGCCGTACGCACAAATCAGGTCCAGGCCGGCCTTCAGCGCATCCTCGGGCTGCGTCGCCTCGTTTGCGGCGGTGGTGACCTGCTGCAAGAGGTCCACCAGGCGGGTATGCACCAGGAGTGCGTTCTGCGCCTCGAGTGCTTCATCGCGTGCCAGCGCCAGATCGCGCGTACGTTCTTCGACTCTGGCTTCGAGGCCCATCTCGGCGTTGAGCAGCGAGCGATTGGCGACCTGCATGGCGGCGACCGTCTCGTTCAAGCGTGCGTTGTAGTGCCACAGCAGCAGGTAGATGAACGCGACGAACAGCGTGATCGCGCACACCATGAATGTGCCGATGACCCAGCCGGGCACCACCCGCTGAACGGCGAACGGATCCTGGCGCAAGGCAAGCAGGCTGGCCACCAGCACGACCGCGGTCGACAGCACCATCAGCAGCCGCAGGTTGCGTGCGGACAGGTGTGGCAGCGCCAGGAACACCGGCCACAGCCCCAGCAAGAGCAGGATCGGGAAGACAAAGGGAACGGTGAAGGCGATCGTGACGCTCAGCGCCAGCAGACCGCCGCTGATCCAGGCAATCGCGCGTTCGACGCGGCCTTTGCGAATCAGCCGCCGCGCGTAGATCTGGATGACCAGGTTGATGGCGACCTCGGCGGCAACCAGTGCGAGCACAGGCACCGAATAGATGGCATAGATCGCGAAGACGACGATCACGATGACCAGGTTGGTGACGATGTTCCATCGCACGAACTGGTTCAGACGTGCGGTCTGCGGGTTCGTCAACGTTTCGAGAGCAGGCATCGTGGAGGTCAGAGCTTTTTGATCAGGCGCCAGCAATTGATATCCGCATCACGTGTATAGCTCAGGTCGTCGACGGCTGCCAGCGTCACGGCCAGGCCCCAGCCGCTTTCGGGAAGGTCGAGCGTATCCGCCCCGTCCCCCGGCAACTGCGCGTCCGCGATCGATCCGGTGTACGGCACACCTCGGTCGCGGAATGTGGCTTCCACGCGGTCGGCAAAGCCCTGAATGGCGAACGTGACCTCGGCGGCGCCCACTCCATGCGGTTCGGCGTAGGCGTGACGGACGACGTTGGCGATGATCTCGCCGACCGCCGTGTCGAAGTAGGCCCGCCAGGCGGCATCGGGCGGCGACGGATGGCGGCGCTCGAGCTCTGCCCAGAATTGCGACATACCCGCGTAGACGCTGCCGAGGTGCTCGGCCGTCGCCGGCAGCGTCATCGACAGCTCGGCCAGCGGCGCCTCGTTAGAAGCCGTCGAGCGCATCCTCAACTGTGGCATACGGCCGCAGCACACGATCGAGCGTGGTGAGCTTCAGGACCACCAGCGCCTGCTCGCCAGGTCGGGCGATACGCAGGTCGCCGCCGGCCTGGCGAGCGGACTTCAGGCCACTGATCAACGCCCCGAGGCCGGAGCTGTCGATGAACTTGACCTGACCGAGGTCAACCACCAGGTGGCGTTGCCCGCCATCGACAGCCGCGGCCAGGCGAGTCCGCACGTCCGCGGCGCACAGCAGGTTCAGATCGCCGACCATCTCGGCGACCGCCACCCCGTCGCGTTTCGATACGACCGTAATGTCCATCTACACCTCCTTGTCCGGTTTGTCCGACAGTGGCGCCTCCACCGTCGGAAGGACTGGCCAGAAGCGTTCGACAGGCCCGAGCTCTGGATCCAGTCGTCGACAGAATTTTGTCAGCTCCCCTCGCACGTCGGAGGTGAAGCGAAATACCACGGGTACCTGTGTCGCGTACGCCGTGATGGCCGCCAGGCGGCGCTCGAATGTCGAGGCGATCGGCACATACTGGGGTGGCCCAAGGGCATCCGCCAGCTCGGCCAGGCGTGTATCCAGGGCGCGCGGCGTGTGGATCACGTACGGACAGTCCTCGTAGGCCAGCACGCGCACCGACCGGGACGCCAGGTGCTGGCCGGCCAGAAACACCAGCTGGTGGTCGACGTGACTGCCGGCGGCAAGCGGGACAAACACGATGCTCGTGTCTGTCCACTCCGGTATCGCCTCCACTTCGTCGGCGATCAAAGCTGCCAGTGGCAGCTCCGTCGGCTGCACCGCGCCGTACAGCTCCTGGTCGGTCACGTGGCGCTCACCGCGATAGATGGCATCCGGTACACCCAGCCACCGCGTGCGGGTGCCCAGAACCGTTGCCGCGGCCGTGTCCTCCGCCTGACGCTGCTCACGCACCGCGTCCATGTCGGTCAGTCCCCAGCGACTGTGCTTCCAGCGCGCGAACGGATTCAAGACGTCGTCGGTCACTTCGCCACCAAAGATGGTGACGATCAACGGTTGCGGTCCGCGTTCGGCAAGCAGCGCGACGGTGCCCCCGCACGACAGCGCCACGTCGTCGTAATGCGAGGATAAAAACATCCCACGGCCTGGCGGCAGCACCGTGAGTTGGCCGACACTCGAAAACTCCCCGCCACGCTCGGTCATCGGGATGGGCCCAGCACACGCCCGTGCGCGGCCGCCGCGGTCTCGGTCTCCGCGCCCGCATCTAACGCGGGTGAAAGTTCCGTTGCGTCAGTGTGGGGACTGCTGACGTATGTCACCGCGTCGAGCACCGCGCTGAGCATCGCCACGTCGTACACGATCCAGGCGACGTTGACCAGGACTGGCACCATGTCGCTGGTCGCGCCAACGGCCAATCGCAGCAAGCCCCAGGCCGCGGCGCAGACGAGCACCACGATACACACGATCTGCGCGCGCACCAGTCGCATTCGCGCCAGCAGTGCGCCGCCATGCACGCGCGTCTTCGGCGTGACGACGAACCCCAGCGGCGTGCCAAAGTACACGTTGCGAACGGCTGTCACCAGGGCGGTGACCCACATGGGCCACATCGCCACGCTGTTTTGCTGTCCGCGCCACGTCTTTATTCCCCAGCCAAAGACCACGAACAGCAATTGATTCACGATCAGGTACGGAATGATGCGTACGAAGAACTGGGCCGAGAACGCGGTAATGGGCAGCCAGCCAAAGAACAGGTACAGCGCCGGCGCGAGCAGATAGACCAGGACGAAAAACCCGGACAGATA
The DNA here is from genome assembly GCA_019242065.1 of Chloroflexota bacterium. The sequence continues at coordinate 10,535 of JAFAWJ010000830.1, read as the reverse complement.
GCTCCACATCGTGGCCAGGTACATGACGCGCTGCGCGGGCTTCAGACCGTGCACGAACAGCGGATTTTCTTTGAGAAAGACCTGGAGCGTCCCTTGCGCCCAGCGAAGGCGCTGCTGGAGCGCCGACCGTAGATCCTCCGGCGCCAGCCCAGCCGCCAGCGATTCGTGGTGGAACACGGATTTCCAGCCCAGGGCGTGCAGACGCATCGCCGTGGCCATGTCTTCGGTGACGGATATGGTCGACAGCGGCATGATGGGCTGCGCCTCATCGCCGCGATCGACGTCCACCGCCAGCAGCAACCCGCGGACCGTCTCGATGGCGGCCAGCGGGGACGTGTCCCGAGTGGCCAGCCGGTCGAGGGTTTGCTGATCGTCGAGCGCATCTGCCAGTCCAGTCTCGAAGTCGGAGCCGTCGATGCCTGGAATGGAGTCCAGTTCCGCACGAATGCGACTCAGGTCCGCGGCGACCAGACCCGACGAGATGGCTCGCGCCTGGCGCTGAAAGGTGAACGTCACGTCCTGAATCGGCGCATGCTTGCGCAGCTCGTCCCTGGCGCGGGTGACGATCTGACGCAGTTCACGGATCGCGTTGAGCGCCGCGGGGTCGGTGCTGGACACTTGACGCTCCGCGTGGCTCAGCGTGCGATCGGCCGTCGCCAACGCGCGCTTGACGCGCTGCTCCAGTTCCACGACATACCGAATCACGCCCATTTGCATGAGCGCTTCGCGTCGCAGCAGTGCGTTCGATCCGCAGAAGAACGCCGCGTTCCACCCGTCCTTGCCCTGCTGAATAGGTCCATAAAACAGCGAGGCGTCCGAGCCGAAGGGATCGCCGGGGGGCACGTTGTAAAAGGGCTGGCTGGACTGAACGAAGGCCACTTTCTCATCCTGGAAATAACCCAGCATGCGGTCCAGGATGGGCGGCGTGGGGATCTGGTCGGCGTCCAGCATCAGGATGAACTCGCCCTGGGTTGCCATTAGCGCGTTGTTCAGGTTGCCGGCTTTGGCATGGCGCGGGCGACCCCGCCAGTCGGTGGAGCGCACGATGTACCCGACGCCTTCAGCCTGGGCCATGGCCTGCATCTGGTCGGAGCTGCCATCGTCCAGCACGTAGGTTTGATGTGGATAGCGAATGGCGACCGCCGCGCGCACGGTGCGTCGGACCAGGTCGACCGGCTCGTTGTAGCAGGTGATGAAGACGTCCACTGACACGCGGTCAAATGGTGGGACGGGTTCGCCGCGATGTTTTTCGCGCCACACCGTCATCGCAAACATGAGTGCGCCGATATAGCTGTACGTCTCGGCCACCACCAGCGCCAGCGCCAGCGGCCAGATCGAGAGGTTGAGTGAGGACGTCCAGCGCCAGCTCAGGTAGATGAACCCGAAGCACACCGTCCCGATCGCCAGGAGGCGCAGGACGGCGGATCGGATTGCCAGCTCACGTTTGGTGCGTGGCCGGTCTTGTTTGGGAGGAGTAGCGAATCCCTGCGCAGCGGGCGGCGATGGGCGGAACCAGCGCCGGCCGACGAGCACCAGGCCCACGCCGAAAACGACGAGCAGGACGACGCCGACGTATTGCGCGGTGGTCTGGAGGAGCATCGGTTGGCTTTCTACGGCTTAGCTCAGCTGTCTCCTCCAACGCCCGCCGATAGCGTACCAGGCTCGGCAGTCGGCGTGGCGCACGCGGGGCTCAATGGTAGTCTTCAGCCAGTCAACTGAGTCCTGGATGCAGAGCAAGACCTTAGTGCTGGAGATCGGTGCGCACGCTCGGCGCGTCGAAGTGCTCGCCGAGACATGGCTGGCGGCTGGCGCCACGAGCTTCGAGATCTATCTTGGCGATACCTGCATCTGGCAGACCGGCGCGTGCCTGAGTGGCCAGCCTGTCCTCAGTAGTCAGCAGAGCGTCGATCAGGCACGGATGCTGGAGCTGCGCGTGAGCGGTCTCGAAGGCCCCGCCGCCAGCCGCCGCCTGGCGCTGGACGCCGAGCTTCTGGCCGAAGCCGTGCGCGTCGACGACGAGCTGCGGCAGATGACGGGCGAGCTGATCGACGCCCAGGACCAGTTACTGGCCCTGTACGGCCTGGCCAAGGCCACCCGTCGACGGCTGAGCCTCGATGCGGTGTTGACCGACCTGGTGGCCGAAGTCCGTCGACTCACGGGCGCCGAGCTGGCGTTTGCCGCGCTCTCCGAAGCCGCCGGCGGCCGGTTGGTCGTGTACCCACACGAAGGTTATGCGCACGAGTCGACGCTGTGGCGCGCGTTTGCCTGGATCAACGCCTCGCGCACTCCGCTGATTGCCAATACGCGGTTCGACCTGCCGCCGGAGATCGACTCCTCCAGGTTTGTCGAGAATCTCGTGGTGGTGCCGGTGTCGGTCGAGGGCGCGCCCCAGGCGACGCTGGGCGTGGTGAATCGGCGCGAGACGACGTTTTCCGCCGGCACCGTCAAATTGCTGCAGGCGCTGGGCGAGCAGGCCGGCTCGTTGGTGGAAACCGCCCTGCTGCACGAACAGGCGCTGATCCAGGAGCGCCTGCGGCGCGACATGGAGCTGGCGGCGGCGATTCAGTCGGGTCTGATGGCCGATGCGCCGCCACCCGTCCCGGGTGTGCAACTGGTGGGCCGCTTCCGGCCCGCGGCCGAGGTCGGCGGTGACTTCTACCATCACCGCGTGCGGCCCGACGGTCAATTGACCTTCAGTGTGGGTGACGTGAGCGGCAAAGGTCTGTCCGCCGCCCTGATCATGGGCATGTCGCGCAACGTGCTGCGGGGCGCGTCGCAATTGCTCGACGGTCCGTGCGCGGTGCTGGAGCAAGTCAACGCGGATCTGTATGACGATCTGAATCGGGTGCATACCTTTGTGACCGCCTTCCTCGCCTATTACGATCCGCGCCAGCGCCTGGTGCGCTACGCCAACGCCGGCCACTCGCCGGTGATCTACTGCGCCGCGGGCGGCGCCCCGTACCTCCTGACGGCCACCGCCCTGCCGCTCGGCGTGTTCGAGGAATCGACTCCCACCGAGGAGAGCGTGCGCCTCGCCGCGGGCGACGTGCTGGTCGTCGCCACCGACGGATTCAGCGAAGCCACCAACCCTGACGGCGCGGCGTTCGGCTACGACCCGCTGCTGAATCTCGTGCAGGCGCTTGCCGCGCACCCGGCGGACGCCATCGCCGACGGCCTGTTCGCCGCGATCACCGATTTCGGGGCAGGCACGCCGCAGGACGACGACCAGACACTCCTCGTCGTGAAGGGTCGCTGAGGCCGCGTGGCGGTCATCCTGGTGGCGGACGATGACCCGGTCAGTCATCGCATGCTCGAATACATGCTGGGGCGCCTGGGGCATACCGTCCTGCGCGCAATGAATGGCCAGGAAGCGCTGGACCAGCTCGACGCCGCGCCGGCGGACCTGCTCATCCTGGACCTGGCGATGCCGGTGATGGACGGCATCACCGCGTTGCAGAAGCTCCGCGCCGACGCGCGCTATGCGGACCTGCCGGTGATCATGCTGACCGCCAGTGGCCTGGAGCGCGACGCGCGCACCGCCAGGGCCGAAGGCGCCAGCGAATTTTTGACCAAGCCCTTCCGCTCACAGGAGCTGGTCGAAAAACTCGACGCCCTCCTCGCCGCAAGCTGAATTGATACTATCGGCGTGTCCTGATGCAGCTCGCGGATGCGGTCGTCGTGATTACCGGTGGCACGGGCGGCCTCGGCAGCCGCATCTGCCACGCCTTTGCCTGCCAGGGCGCGCGCGTCGCGGTGGTGTATCACGCGCGCACCGACGTCGCGCAGGCGCTCACAGCGGAGCTGCAGCGCGCTGGCGCCTCTGACACCCTCGCCATCCAGTCGGATATCACCAGTCCCGCGCAGATCACCCAGACCGTAGACAGCGTGGCCCAGCACTGGGGCCAGCTCGACGTCCTGGTCAACAACGCCGCCTTCAACCAGGGTATCCCCTTCCAGAACCTCGACGCGCTCACACCCGAGCTCTGGCAACAGATCATGGACTTCAATTCCACGAGCCCGTTCCTCCTGGCGCGCGCCGTAGCGCCGATCATGCGCCGCCAGGGTCGTGGCCGGATCGTCAATATCGGCTCGGTATCCGGCTACAAGCCTGGCGGCAGCAGCATCGCCTACGCCGTGTCCAAGGCGGCTTTAGCGCACCTCACCAGGTGTCTGGCGCTGGCCCTGGCCCCAGAGGTCCTTGTGAATTGCGTCGCGCCCGGCCTGATGGAGGGCACGGTCATGACCGAGCGCATGCTGCCCGAGCAGCGCGAACGCGGCCGGGCGGAGTCGGTGCTGAATCGCACCGTCGACAAGGACGACGTCGCGAATCAGGTCGTCACGCTCGCGCGAAGCGACAGCACCACCGGCCAGAACGTCATCATCGATGCCGGTCGTTTCTTCCACTAAGAACACCACCGCGCTCATCCGCTGGGTGCACTGGCGTCTGATCCAGCACTATGGCGAGCCGGAGTGGGAGACGCGCTACGCGCCACTCGAGGAGCTGGTCGGCACGATCCTGTCGCAACACACGTCCGACGTCAACTCCGGACGCGCCTTCCAGGCACTGACGGCGACCTACGCCACCTGGGAGGCGGTGCGCGACGCCCCGGTCGACGAGCTCATCGCGACGATCCGCGTGGGCGGACTGGCGGTGGTCAAAGCTCAGCGGATTCAGGCCGTCCTGCGAGAGCTGACCGAGGACGATGGCCGCGTCCACCTGGCGGACCCGCGCCAGATGACGCGCGCGGAAGCGGTCTCGACGCTGACGCGGCTGCCCGGAGTCGGACGCAAGACTGCGGCGTGCGTGCTGGTCTTCGGCGCCCATGTGCCGGCGATTCCGGTGGATACGCACGTGCACCGCGTGGCGCTGCGCCTGGGACTCGTGCCCGCGCGCACCACCGCCGACGCAACGGAGGACCGACTGGAGGCGGCGCTCAAACCGGCCGACTACCACACCTTCCACGTGAACATGATTCGCCTTGGACGCCAGATCTGTAAGGCTCCGCTGCCGCGGTGTGGCGTGTGTCCGCTGCGCGCGCGATGCACGCACGTTGTACAGTCCGGAGCCTTATGACCATGACAGCAGACGAGGTGCGAACCTTCGTCAACGCCAATCACCGCGGCGTACTGGCGACCTTGCGCAAGGACGGCGAGCCACAGCTTTCGCCGGTGACCGTGGGCGTCGACGAGGACGGGTCGCTGATTATCTCCACTCGCGAAACCGCGATGAAAACGCTGAATGTGCGGCGCAATGGGCGCGCGTCGGTGTGTGTCTTTCAGGACTCCTTTTTCGGGGCGTGGGTGCAGGCTGAGGGCAGGGCCAGCGTCGAATCGCTGCCCGAGGCGATGGAGGGGCTGGAGCGTTACTACCGGCTGGTGGCGGGCGAACATCCGGACTGGGACGACTACCGCGCCGCCATGCAGCGCGAGAAGCGCGTGCTGCTGCGCATCCAGATCGAGCGCGCCGGCCCCCAGCGCTCCGGTTAAGACGCCAGCTCAGCGGCAGCGGCCTTGTGTGAAGATCTGCCACTGCGTCCAGCCCCTGGTGCGCGCCAGCCAGATCGCCGCGTCGATATTGGCAGTCGGCTCGTATGGCGACAGCCCGGCCTGGCCTTCAGGCGTACTCGCCCACGTGGTGGGCAGAAACTGCGCCAGCCCCGCCGCGTGCGACCGTGGATTCTGCTGCCGCGGATCCCAGCCGCTTTCGCCAGCGATAATGCAGTCCAGCCGCGGCGCCAGATCTGGCGCCTCGTGGTACAGATAATCGCGCGGCGACAAGCTCGGAACGCTGGCGGCAACGTCATCCGGTGTCGGCTCCGCCACACGTTCAGTCCCGCTGGTCGGCAGCCAGGCCCAGCCGCTGTCGAGCGGGTTGTAGACCCACAGGCGCCCGTTGAGCTCGGGCGCATCGACGCGGAAGAACAGGCCTGACGGCGCCTGGCCAAAGCTGGCATCGCCGTCGGCGTGGACGAAGAGGTCGACCCGATCAAGCGTCTGTACCCAGTACGAGTCCCAGTCGGGCGGCGAGCCCGCCTGCTCGTCGAAGGCGAACGCGGGCCCGGGCAGCACCAGGGTACACACGGTTGCGACAGAAACCAGACAACGCAGCATCGGCAAAATCCGATACCTCCGGGGCAAGCTCGCCGACCGGAGGGGTATTTGCGATACGCGGGATCACATGGTCGGCGGCACGGAGCCGACCGCGGCGAAAGTTTACGGTGCGGATGGCTCCAGTGAATGTGGGCCGCTGGCGCGTCGGCGACTCGTGCAGAGCCTGGCTCGGACGCTGAAGAACGGCCCGTGGTATTGAGTTGGAGCAGCCTTTGCAGCTTTGAAGATGGCGGTGGATACTCCAGGCAACCACCGCGGTAGCGGGGGAACAATAGCGCATTGGTCGGCGGAATGCCAGCGATAACGCTTTTGATCCACATGAAATGCGATGCGCAAAACGGTTTAGAGCACGCTTGCGCACCGCGGTAACGCGACCGTCACACTCGTTACGTGTCCCCTGCCACGGCCAATCGAGGACGCAGCCGCCCACTTGCCATAGGTGGTCACGCTCGTTCATGAACCCCGATTGTTACGGTGGGCGGCAGCCGACTGGGAGCTCGTTCGGACGGTGACAGCCCACGAGATGGCGGAGGTGAATTGTGTAACGAGTGTGACGGTACGTTACGGTGTATTCACGTCGTCTTGCACTTCTCCAGCGCCTGCTGGAATTCCGTCCGCGCCTGGTCCCCACCCTGCTTCTTCCAGTCGCTGATCAACTGACTCAGGTCTGACAGTGGCTGATTGCCAACCACCATGGCGTTGTACGCATCTTGCTGCATCTTGATCAAATTCGCACCCTGCGCCACCCACGTCGGCGAGTACAGCCCCTGCGTCGGATCGGCCACCGACGCCTGGATCTGCTGCTCCTGCAGCTGCTGCATGAGCTGCGCCTCGCCAGGCTGGTTGGCGTAAAAGTAGTTGATCTCGGTCGTCCCGCACAGATAGTTGAGCCCGTTGGACCAGTTCTGATTGCCGTTGGTGACATGCACCGGCGCCCCGTTGTCCCAGGTGAACATGTCGTTCTCGATGCCGTAGTAGATGAAGTTGAACTCGTCGCTGCCGAACGGCGCGGCGATGTACTCCATGATGTGCAACAGCTCGACGATCTTGCTGTCGTCCTTGATCGTGCTCGGAATCGCGCCGAACCCGTAGTCGGCGGTCCCCAGCGGAATGGCCGGCTTGCCGCCGTCGAAGCCCGGCGGGATCCAGGGCGACGGATTCGCCGAGGGATCGTTCTGGGTGGTCAGCGTCGCCATGGTGCCAGGCTGGTTGCCGAAGAACCCCCAGCCGCCTTGTGTGAAGAAGCCGGTCTTGCCGGATTCGAACAGCGTCATGTTCTGATTGAGCGTTAGCGTCAGCGCATCTGGATGGAAGGCGCCTTTGTTCCACATGCTGTTGGCGAAGTTCAGCGCCGACTTCCATTCATCCGTTTCGAGGTCCTTGGTGAGGGTACCGTCGCTGTTCAGGCGCCAGTTGTAGGGAACGCGGTACATCGCGTTCCAGATCGCCTGACGGAGCGTGTCGACGCCGTAGGTGTCCCGGGCGCCGGTGCCGTTCGGGTCCTCCTGTGAGAAGGCCACGAACATGCGCATCACCTCGTCGGCGTTTTTGGGATTGTCGACGCCGAGCTTCTGCGCCCAGTCCTTGCGGTACATGCCCAACTGGCCGTTGACCGGCTGGATCGGATACGGCACGCCGTACAGCTTGCCCATGAACGCTGAGCCGGTCCACGTGACGGCTGGCAGCAATTGAAGGTTTGGAAACTGCTTGAGGCTGTCACCGGTCAGATAGGACGTCAGGTCGCGGAAGGCGCCCTGCGAGACGATCTTCTCGAACGCGGCGCCGTTGTTCAACCCGTTCTGGTTGAAGTTGATATAGGTGATATCGGGGAACGTGCCCCCGGCCGCGAGGGTGTTCAACTTGTCCGCGTAATCCGGCGAATCGGCGAGCGTCGGCTGGATGGTGACGCCCAGGCGCTTGTTGAGCTCTTGCCACCACGGATTGTTCTCCAGTGGCGGCGGCGGTGAGCTGAATAGAATCTGAAAGGTGGTGACCGTCTCGCCCTTGCCGGGCGGATTGGGCATGGTGACGTACGGCTGCGGATACTGGGTCCAGGCCAGCGGGACATTTGGCACGCTCGAAACCATCTGACCCGGTCGATTGGGTGGAGTATTGGGTGGAAATTGCAGGCTGGAGACACACGCCGCGGCGGATGCATTGTTGGGTTGAGGCTTACTGCAGGCGGCCAGCACGCCCATGCCGGCGATCCCCAACGCACCCTGGAGCAGGGCGCGCCGCCCGAGCACCGGACTTCGATCGGTAGTCCCCCGTCCGTTCGCGCTGCTTGCGAATGACATACGTAGCCGATGACCTCCTCTCGTCAACTCAGCCCTTGATCGCGCCCGATAACACTCCCTGGGTGAAGTAGCGCTGCAAAAATGGATACACCACCAGAATTGGCACCGTGGCGATGACCACCACGGCCATCTGCACCGTGGTGGAGGGTGGCAATGGCTGGCCCACCTGCTGTGCTCCGGAGAGTGCCTGTCCCTGCAGCACGTACAGTCGCAGCACGAGCGGAATGGGCCACATCGACGTATCGTTCAGATAAATCAACGGGTTGAAGTAGTCCGACCACAACGCCACGCCGTAAAAGAGCGCGACCACCGCGAGCACGGCCTTCGACAACGGCAACATGATGCTCCAGAAAATTTGAAACGGATTGGCGCCATCCACCATCGCCGCGTCCGTCAGGTCGGCCGGAATGCTCATGAAGAACTGGCGCACCACCACGAGGTTGAAGGCGCTGATCAGCCCCGGAATGATCAGCGCTCCATACGTGTTCAGCAGCCCGAGGTAGCGGACCAGCAGATAATTCGGAATGATCCCCGCGTTGAAGAGCAGCGTCCCCAGCACCAGGAACAGTACGAACTTCGTGCCCGGTACGTCTCTGGTGCGCGACAGACCGTACGCCAGGGTCGTGGTCATCACCATGCACAGCAGCGTGCCGATGACGGTCACGCCGACGCTCACCATCAGCGCGCTGGCGACCACGCCGCCTTGAAAGATCGTCTGATACGCCAGCAGCGTCGGGTGGAGTGGGATCAGGGAGATGTTGGCGCCCTGCAGGTCTCGTTCGCTCGATAGACTCACCGACAGCACATACGCAAACGGAAACAGCATTAGCACCACGAGTGTGACCAGGACCGCCGCCTTGAGCGTGCGATTGGCGAGGCTGGGACGTTCTCTCCAGAACGGCCTGGCGGTGGAGTCAGCGGCCATCAGAACACTCCTTGCTCGCCCAGTAGGTGGGCCGCTTTGTTGGCTGAGAGGACCAGCAGCGTGCCGACGACGCCTTTGGACAGACCTACCGCCGCGCTCAGTCCCCAGTTGCCGGCCAGAATTCCCTGGAAGTACACGTAGGTGTCGAGCACCTGGCCGGCTTGCGCGCCGACGGCTGGCTCCTGGAGCAGGATCTGCTCGAAGCCGGTGGTCAGGATGCTGCCCAGGTTGAGGATCAGCAGCAGCACCGCGATGCCGCGAATGCCCGGCAGCGTGACGTGCCACATGCGCTGCCACGGCCCGGCGCCGTCGACGACCGCTGCTTCGTAGAGCTGCGTCTCGATCTTGCTCAGCGCTGCCAGGAAAATGATGGCCCCCCAACCGACGTTTTTCCAGATGTACTCGCCGACCATCAACGGCTTGAACGTTGCCGGATTGCGCATCAGGTTGAACGTCGGCAGACCGTGGTTGCTCAGCGTGTGGTTCAGGAGTCCGTCACCGCCGAGGACCGACAACCAGACGCTGACCAGCACCACCCAGCCGATGAAGTACGGCAGGTACACGATGGACTGGATCAGCCGCTTCAGGCCCTGGCTCATCAAACTGTTGAGCAGCAGGGCCAGGCCGATCGTCGCTGGAAAGTAGAACAGCAACTGGAGTCCGTTGATGATCAGCGTGTTGACGAGCGCGCCGGCGACGTTGGGATCGGTGAGCAACCCGGCGAAGTTGTCGAAGCCGACCCACGGGCTGTCGAAGAAACCCAGGTACGGGGAATAGTCTTCGAAGGCGACGACGTTGCCGAGCAGTGGCAGGTAGCGGAAGACGACGAAGAAGATGAAACCCGGAACGACGAACGCGTACATCCAGCGTTCGCGGCGCATTTTGGTCCACGCGCTCGGCTTGGTGCGCAGCCGCGTGTGTGCCGCCGAATGCGAGGTCGGCCCGACAACCACGGCCGTACTGCCTGACTTCTGCATCATCTCAGTCCCGTGAAGCGTGTTTCAATCCTGTGGCTGTCGACCAGTACGGTGTCTAACTGTGTTGGTTGTCTGACCTGGCTTCCCGGCCCACTCGGTGAGGAGCGGCCATTCGAAAACTCAGTTCCAGCGCTCGAGTCCGAGCAGTTTGCGCCCCAGCTCCGTCAGCTCGGCTGGCGCGGAGCGCTGTTCCTCAATCTTGCGCGGGTCCCCAGGAAACGACCG
>JAFAWJ010000820.1 GCA_019242065.1 Chloroflexota bacterium | reverse complement strand
GCGGGAGTCAACTCGTCAGCGCGGATGCCTTCGTACGGCATGACCGTATTATCGCTGAACGCGCCAACGCGCATGCGTCCCTCGGTTGGATGGTGCCGCTCCGGCGGCAGTCCGTTGACAGCATCGACCCGAACAGTACGGCTCGTTCGCGCTGGCCAGCTGAGAGCGAGCGCAGCAACTCGAGTCCGGCGTGCTGTTCTTCGTCGAAGGCGCCTGCCCGTGGAAATGGGGCCCGGTCGGAGGTGCGGGGTTCGGCGCCCATGAAACACGGCGTCAGCACGATCTGGTCTGCCAGGATGAAGCAGTTCATATTCAGGTGGTGGCCGTCGAGCTGCCAGCCCCACGGCTCGTCGAGGTCGGGTTGGCCGAAGATGCTGAGGTAGTACCGCCACTCGTTGAGGATCAGGGTGTCGCCGGTGATCTCGCCCAGCACACGGTTCAGGCGCATGATGTTCTGGACGCGGTCGAACCCGTGCGGACTCAGGCTGGACTGCATGAAATGCAACGCCGCCCGGCGTTGCCCGTCCGACAGGTCTTCGAGAAACAGTCCGTGTCGGAGACGCAGGTCCATGCCGTTCAGCCACAGCCGCCAGTCGGGGGCGTCGATCGGCAAGGAGGCCGCGGCGCGAGTTTGTTCACCTATAGAGGCAAGATACGCGCGGGCGGCATCGACGATGGGCCGTGTCGAAACGTCGGTCCGAACCAGAGCAAACAGGTTGGGTTCAGGGCTGCCGTCGCTGGTAATGCCGCGAAACGGGCCGATCTGCTCCAGGCGTTCCGCGCGATAGGCCGCGTGCTGTGCGTGGCGTGCCTCTGGAGCAAGCGCCTGCCAATCCAGCCACCGGGTGCGTCGATCCAGCACATGCTCGTCGCGGCTGTGGAACCCCTTGTACGAGCGCTCAGGCCTGGACACCATGGCGCAGGTTACTTCATCGTACCCTGTCGACCACTCAATGGCCTTACAGACGAGGAGTCCAACGCGCATGACCTCGACCACGACCCCGGCAGTGCCGTCGTATTTGCAGGGCAATTACGCGCCTGTCTTCGACGAGCTCACCGCGGACGACTCGCCGGTCAGCGGCAATCTTCCGCCGCGGCTCGAGGGGGTGGTATGTGCGCAATGGTCCCAACCCGCGCAACGGTCAGTCGCCAGGCTGGTTCCTCGGCGACGGCAAGCTCCACAGCGTGCGGCTGAGCGGCGGGCAGGCGCGCCAGTATCGCAATCGCTGGGTGCGTACCCGCTCGTTCCTGGGCGAAACCACGCTGTACGGTCCGGACGGCAAGTTCGATCTCACCGCGAGGCTGGCCAACACGCACGTCGTTCGGTCACGCGACCTCCGTTGCGCAGGCCGACGCGCAGCAGTTCGGTGCTGTCACGCGCTATGACCTGCCATACGGGTTCCACGGCAACTGGATTCCCGCGGGTGGTGGTCAGTCCTGACCTGTGTCGCGCTCCGCGGTGAGGTCCACGCCTTGCCAGACGCGCCGGCCGTTGAGCATCACCATCCGACCGAAAACCGGCCCCTCGTCGAGGTGGGGTCCGGCCAGCAGCGCGTTGCGACCGACGGCTTCCTCGACCACCCGCTGTCGGGCGGAGGGGGAGGTCTCGCGGTCCAGGTCGCCGAGCGGCGACCACTCGTATTCGCTCAACTGCACGCACAGGTGCGCCACGTCGCCAATAAAGATGGCCGATTCACCGCCTGACGTCACCAGCACACTCACCGAGCCCGGTGTGTGCCCGGGGGTATGCAACACTTTCACGTCGTCGGTGACGTTCGGCTCGCTGGTGATGAGCTCCATCTGGCCCGCGTCGCTGACGGGAAACAGGCAGGTGTCGGCGATCTGCGCGGAGCGTGAGGTTGGATCATCGCGCTTGAGGTGGGCGGGGTCGGTAAAGTGGTTCCAGTCCGCCTCGTGGAACAGGTAGGTGGCGTTGGGAAAGGTGACGACCGGTTGACCGTCGGGTCCGGGCCGCGTATTCCAACCAATATGGTCCAGGTGCAGGTGGCTCGGGATTACCACGTCAACTTCCTCGGGACGCACGTCGAGTCCGGCCAGCGCATCGAGCAGATGGCCGTCGCCAAAGCGCCACAGGCCCCACGCCCCGACGCCCGCATCCAGGAGGATGGTCTTGCCCTGGCTCTTGACCACGAAGCACAGCACACGTGAGGCGATCTGGGTGTTCGGGTCGCGGCGGCCCATGTAGGGCGTGAACTCGTCGATCGGGATCTCGTTTTTCGCGCGATCCCGCAAGTGGGTGGCGGGCGCCGCTGCCCAGTAGCTGTCACGTGCGACAGCAACGTCGACCGAGCCGATTCGGATGACTTCTCGCAAGATGAGTTCCTCCCAGAGCTCCGCGTCAGCGCGGCTTCCACGGGATGAGCACGCGCTCCACCAGGTCGATGGCGACCTGAAAGACCAGACCAAGGATCGCACACACCAGCAGGCCCGAATACATCGCGGCAACCGAAAAGGTCTGCCACGAGTTCCAGATGAGAAAACCAAGCCCGCTCTTCGCGCCGACGAACTCGGTGGCCACGCAGACCAGCAGCGCGATCGTCAGCGATAGCTGGAAGCCAGTCAGGATGCCAGGCATGGCGCCTGGCACGGCAATCGTGCGAAAGAATTGCCAGCGACTGGCGCCGAAGTTCTTGCCAACGTCGAAGTAAATTCGGTCGATGGCCATCACGCCGGCCATGGTATTGATCAGCATCAGGAAGACGATGCCGATCGATACGCTGACATACTTTGCCTGCTCGCCGAGACCAAAGATCAGAAAGATGAGCGGCAGGACGGCCAGCTTCGGGATCGGAAATAAGGCGGCAACGATCGGCTTGAGAAACGCGCGGACCGTTGGCGACAGCCCCATGATCGCGCCGATGATCAAACCCGGAATTCCGCCCAGCAACACGCCGACGAAGACACGGGTGAGCGTGTCACGCAGGTCCGCGACGAGCTCGCCACTTTGAAGTAGCCCGCCGAGCGATTGGACAATGCTGGACGGCGCCGGAAAGAAGCGGGTGTCCAGCACGCCAGCTCGCGCCAGCCCTTCCCACAGCAGGATCAGGGCGATCGGCGAGCCGACGGTGAGGATCCGCTCCTGTCGCTGGCGGCGACGGGCCGCCACTTCTTCGCGGGTCAGGCCGCCGGATGCGGCGAGCGCCGTACCGCCGGTCTGGCTGACGTGTGAGGCGGAGGCCGCGTGTTCGCCGATCATGCCGTGAGGTCTTCCACTTTGGCGCGCGCCACCTCTTCTCGCAACAACTCCCAGACCTGGTAGGCAAGCGCACCGAATTCCGGGCTGGTCTTCAATTTATACACTTCTCGCGGACGAGCGAAGTCGACACTCAGGTCGGCCTTGATGTGGCCGGGGTGGGCGGTCATGACCACCACCCGGTCGCCCAGCACCAGCGCTTCGTCGATGCTGTGGGTGATGAACACGACGGTTTTGCGCGTCTCGTCCCAGATCCGCAGCAATTCTTCCTGCAGCAGCGTTTTGTTCTGCTCGTCCAGCGCCGCGAACGGTTCGTCCATTAGCAGAATTTCGGGATCGTTGGCAAACGCGCGCGCGATGCTGACCCGCTGCTTCATGCCGCCCGAGAGCTGGTATGGGTAGGCGGTCGCAAACGCGGACAGGCCAACCTTGACCAGGTACTGGTCGACGACCGGGTTGTAGACCGGCTTGGGCACCTTGCGCATCCGCAAACCGTAGGACACATTGTCGCGCACGGTCATCCAGGGGAACAGCGACTGCTCCTGGAAGATCATCGAATTCACTGGCCGCTGGGGATCATCGCGCGCGACGCGCAGCTCGCCGAAGCTGTGCTCTTCGAGACCCGCGACCACGCGCAGCAACGTCGTCTTGCCGCAGCCGGAGGGTCCCACCAGGCACAGGAACTGACCGCGCGGGACGTCCAGGGTGATGTCTTCAATCGCCGTGATACGGCGGCCGCCCGCGGCGAACACCTTGGTCAGGTGTTCGATTTCGATCTTGTGCACCGGGCGCGCGCCAGTTACTGGGCCGAGCCGATCTGACTGACCGCTTGCTGGGCGAAGCTCAAATCGATCAAGTTCGAGACATCCAGGGGCTGTTTGGCGTAACCGTGCTGGACCAGCCAATCCACCTGGTCTTGCATGTTGCTCGCGTCGAGCTGACCGTTGGGGCTGAGCGCCGAGAGCTGCATCTTGTCGTACAGCGCTGGATCTTTGACGGCCGTATACGCCGAGAGGATGCGGACAATGTCGTCCTTGTCCTTGCCGGTGCTGAAGGCGGCGTTGAAATCCCGCGCGCCTTTGAGCAGACCGACCATGAAGCGCACGCCGACGTCGGAGCGGCCGCTGGCAAACTGCGGCGAAAACACCCACTGCGTGGACTCCATGTTGGGATACATTTTGTCGGAGTACATCATGATCGTGCCGATGCCCTGATCCGCGATCTGGGTGACCACCGGCTCGGCGGGTTCCACGACGTCGAGGGCGCCGTTCTGGAGCGCGGCGGGCATGTTCGGGATGGCCAGTTGACTGAGGTCCACATCTTTGGTGGTGAGGCCGACTTGCTGGAGGGCCTTGTCCAGGACGATTTCGCCACCGCCGGCGACGACGGGCACGGCGATCTTGCGACCTTTGAGGTCGGCCAGCGTGCGAATCTGGCCTGAGTCGTAGAGGTTCTTGCCGACGACCAGCGCCAGGGTCCCGTGGCCGGGGGTGTAGGAGGCTTGACCGGCCACCATGCGGATGTTCACGCCGGTGTTGACGGCGTTGACCATGAAGGCGTCGATGGTGCCGTTGCCGATGTCCATTTTGCCGGTGGCGATCAGGGGCAGGGAATCGTCCTGGCTGGTGATGACCTGGTAGTTGATGTCGAGGCCCTGATCTTTGAAGTAGCCACGGTCCATGCCGACAAAGAGGCCGGCGCTGGCGATGATGCTGCTGGCGCCGACGATGACGCTGTCCAGTGCCCCAGAGGTGGCGGCGGGCGCCGCGTTGGCGGCTGCGGCGCTGGTGGTGGCCTGGGCTCCGCCACTGGTGCCCTGGGCTGCGCCAGTGGTGGCTTGTGCTGCGCCAGTGGTGGCCTGTGCTGCACCGCCGGCGTTGGCGGGTGCGGTGGTGGGCGCCGCCGCGGGGGTGCTGCAGGCGGCCAGCAGCGAGCCGGCCGCCGCCGCGCACATGCCGACCAACACTGTCCGCCGCGTGATGATTGGTCCGCTCCGAAAACTCACTGAAATCCGCCTCCCGACGCCAGGCGTGCGCCTTCAACCATTGCCTCCAGCTTGGCCCACGCGATGCTCGCGGCCACGCGCCGCATACCGACCGCCGTTCCAAAGCCGCAGTCCGTTCCCGCAATCACCCGGTCGGCTCCCACCGCGTCCACGAAATGCTGCAGACGCTCGGCGACAAGCTCCGGATGCTCGATGAAATTCGTGCAGGTATCGATGACGCCCGGGATGAGCTTCATCCCGCTCGGCACCGACCGCGTCGTGAACACCCTCCACTCGTGCGCGTGGCGTGGATTGGCGGCTTCAAAGGAAATCGCCCCAACCGGCATCGCCAGGACCATGTCGATGATGTCGGCCAGCGGGACATCGTGGTTGTGTGGCCCTTCGAAATTCCCCCAGCACAGGTGCAGACGCAGTTGCTCGGTCGGCAACTTGCCAAGGACCGACGCCAGAAGATCCAGGTGCATGCGCGCCGTGTCGATGAACGCGCTGTCGCTGAGAGCGGCGAAGCGCGTGTTGCGCGACATGGCCAGGTCGGGACAGTCGACCTGCAGGGTGATGCCCGCATCGACGATGGCGCGATACTCGTCGAACATGACATCGCCCAGAGCGGTCAGGTACTCCTGTTCGCTGGCGTAGTACGTCGAGGGCATGAACGTGTCGATGACACCTGGTGAGGCGGCGGTCATGAACAAACCCGAGGCACCGACCGTCGCCGCCGCCGCCTGAAAGGTCGCCACGTCGTGGCGGACCGCCGCCGGATCTCGCAGGCTAACGGGTCCATTGCCGGTGGGGAACTGGATCGGCGCGGGGCCGCTACGCTCGTAGTCCGGGAACTCGTCGGGTTCGACGCGCCGGCCCATCGGATTCCGCGGTGGCCCGTCGAACCCGCGCAGGCGTTCCTTCACGTAGGTCACGTAGGAAGCTTTGGAGTACTCGCCATCGCTGACGATGTCGATGCCGATGGCAACTTGCTTGCGCACCACCTCGCGGATGGCGGCCTCGACCGCACGTTGCAGGTGGCTCAGGTCGTCGAGCTCACCGCGGTCGTATCTGAGAATCAGGTCCGCGAGCTCGGGGGGGCGTGGCAGGCTACCGGCGTGGGTCGTCTGGATGCGCGCCATGCTGCTCAGCCGAGCCAGGTGTCGGTATAGACCAGGCCCGGGTGCAGGTTGTAGCGCACGCCGTGCACGTTCTGGTGCATCAGCGACATGGCCGGATACAGCGAGACTGGCATCTGAAACACCTCGTCGAGATACATGTCGTTGATTTGCGAATACAGCTGTTTGCGCTTGCTGGCGTCGGGCTCGACACTCGCCATCGTCACCAGTTGCAAGAGCTGGTCATTCTTGTAGTGACTCCAGTTGCTGCCGGTGACCAGATTTCCACCACGACCGGTACTGAATGCGGTCGTGGATTCGGCCAGCTGGGTGAAGGCTCCACCGGCAATCGCCAGACCCTGGTAAGGGCTATTGAAGACGGCGTCGCTGAAGGTGGGGAAGTCCATCAGTTTCAGGGTGGCAGTGATACCGATTTTGGCCAGATCCGCTTGAAGAATCTCCGCCAGCGAGGCGATTTCCGTTGGATACGCGAGGTTGTGGTACAGAATGTCGATGTTGAAGGCATCCACGCCCGCGCTTGCCAGGAGCGACTTCGCTTTGTCGAGGTCAAACGTGTACACGTTGTTTTTGGCTGGC